>JAYVMJ010000550.1:0-8249 GCA_043759025.1 Verrucomicrobiota bacterium
ACGGCCGAAGAAACCGGCTACTCCAAAAAACGGCCCTTCCCCGCGCTCTTGCTCACGTCGCGCAACCTCAATGGCCCCGGCTCGGGCAAACAGGTTCACCACGTGGAATTTGACCTCGCTGGTTCAGGCTTGAAATACGAGGCCGGCGACGCCCTCGGCGTGGTGCCATTGAACTGCCCCGAACACGTCGCCGCTGTCCTCGTCGCCCTCGGTAGCGACGGCGAGGAAGCGGTGCCCGCGCCAGGTGGAGGCAGCATTCCTCTCCGGCGTGCGCTCACTGAATGCTACGACCTCGGTAAACCATCGGCCGAACTACTCGCCCTGTGCAACGTGAGCAGCGGTGGTGGAATCGCAGTCGCACTTCATCACGTGGTCGATGTGCTCGCGTCCCGTCCTGGTCTCAAGCTCGCGCCTGCCGCTTTCGTCAAGGCCCTCAAAAAAATCCAACCGCGACTTTATTCGATCTCGTCCTCGCCCAAAGCCCACACCGGCCAAGTTCATCTGACGGTTGGTGCGGTGCGCTACGAAAAAGACGGTCTCGCGCGCAAAGGCGTTTGCTCTACCTTCCTCGCCGATCGCGCCACCACGGGGGAATCCAAAGTCGGAGTGTTCGTTCATTCGAACAACGCCTTCCGTCCGCCGTCCTCGGGCGACACCCCGATGATCATGGTCGGACCGGGCACCGGCATCGCGCCTTTCCGCGCATTCCTCCACGAACGCCGGGCCACTGCTGCCAAGGGAAAGAACTGGCTCTTCTTCGGCGACCAACGGGCCGCGTCGGATTTTCTCTATCGCGAAGAACTCGAATCGCTCAAAAGTGAAGGTCTGCTGGCCCGCCTCGATCTCGCGTTCTCGCGCGACCAGGAGGAAAAAATCTACGTGCAACAGCGCATGTTGGAAAATGCCGCCGAACTCTTCGCGTGGCTCGAAGCCGGCGCACACTTCTACGTGTGCGGCGACGCTTCCCGCATGGCGAAAGACGTGGACGCCGCGCTGCACAAGGTCGTCGAAACCGCCGGCAACAAAACCGCCACCGAGGCCGCCGCTTACATTCAAGCCCTGCGCACCGCCAAACGCTACCAACGCGATGTCTATTGAGGGGAAGTAGCGAGCATCGAGTAGCGAGGAGTGAGCATCCGATCCAAACACAGACATCGTCGCTCTCCGCACTCGCCACCCCCTACTCACTACCCGCTCCCTTCGGACTACTCGCTACTCACTACCCGCTACTCACTACTAGTCCGTGCTCGCGCCAAAAAAAAATCCCACGCTGGCCCTCATCGACGAACTACTCGCCGAACAATCCCGGTTGCAAACACCGGTCGCGCGTTTCGCCGCCACTCATTCCAATACCCGCGCTTCCACGCTCACCTCGCAGTTGATTCCGCTTTCGCTGCCGAAGCCAGGCGAACAGTACGCATTCGAAGTCGATCTCGACGCCTGCACCGGTTGCAAAGCCTGCGTTTCCGCGTGTCACGCATTGAACGGGTTGGACGACGACGAAGCCTGGCGTGACGTCGGACTCGTCACCGGCGGCACGCAATCGAGACCCTACCAGCAGACCGTCACCACCGCGTGCCACCATTGCGCCGATCCGGCCTGTCTTAATGGTTGCCCGGTTCTCGCCTACGAAAAAGACCCGATTACCGGCATCATACGCCACCTCGACGACCAGTGCATCGGCTGCCAATATTGTATACTGAAATGCCCGTACGACGTCCCGAAATACAACGAGCGTCTCGGCATCGTCCGCAAATGCGACATGTGTCAGCAACGTCTCGCGGTCGGTGAAGCGCCCGCATGCGTGCAAGCCTGCCCGACGCAAGCCATCAGCATCGTCACGGTCATCACCAACCAAGATGGCGTACCGACGCCCGACACGTCTTCGTTTCTTTCCATTGCGCCCGATTCCGGATACACGCGCCCCGTCACGCGTTATCTCACGGAGCGGACCGAGCCGGACAATCTGCTCGCCGCCGACAACGCGATCCTGCGTCCACAACCCGCCCACTGGCCGCTGGCCATCATGCTCACGTTGATGCCGCTCGCAGTCGGGGCGGAAATCGCCGCCGTGGCGTTAAACGCGGCGCATTATCCTGAACCGGCGGCGCACAAACTCGCCGTGCTGGCATTTGGCGCGGGCGCGGCGGGCTTGCTCGCCAGCGTCGCTCATTTAGGCAAACCGATGCGGGCGTGGCGGATTTTTCTCGGCTGGCGCAAAAGCTGGCTGAGTCGCGAGGCCATGGTGTTCGGCGCGTGGTTTGGCCTGGCGACGATTGCCTTGAAATTTTCCGGGGCGCAGCCGTTCGCCGCCGCCATCGGCGTGATCGGGCTTTTCTGCTCGGTCATGATTTACGCCGACACTCATCGCCGGCTGTGGCGGTTTTCCCAAACAGCCCCGCGGTTTTTTGGCAACGCCGTGCTGCCGTCCGCCGCCGCCGTTTTCGCTTTTGGCTTCGAAACAAAAATCAGCCTCATCGTTCTCGGTTGCGCGACAGCATTAAAATTGGCCTGCGACGCGCGGCTCATGCGCCCCTTGGATCTCGCCGATGCGGACGATCCCCTCACGCCGGAGTTACACTCAGCGCGCTTGTTGAACGGACCGCTCCGGCCGTTGTTCGGACTGCGCATCGCTGCCGCCGTCGTGACGGCGTTTCTACTGCCGATTCCGATCGTGACCGGTCAATTGCCGCCGTGGATGGGCTGGTTCGTTTTTGCGAGCGCGTTGCTGGGTGAATTGCTCGAACGTCATCTCTTCTTTCGCTCGGTCGACGCGCCGAAAATGCCCGGGGTCGCCGCATGAGCGCGCTCGACGAGCTGTTGCGCGCCCGCACCGGGCCGATGACGAGCGAACTCGTCCAACATCCGGCCGATTTTGGCTTGGGGCAGGTTCCACTCCGTCTCGCGCCGGTCGGAACGGCGCAATCCATTTGCGGGTTTTGCAGCACCGGTTGCTCGCTCAACATTCACCTCAACGCCGCCGGCGAGGCGATCAACCTCACGCCAAATCCCGACTATCCCGTCAACCTCGGCATGGCTTGCCCGAAAGGCTGGGAAGCGCTGACGCCGCTCGCCGCCTCCGACCGCGTCACGACGCCGCTGCTACGCGATAAGAACGGTGTGCTTCAACCGATTTCGTGGTCGAAGGCCATGGAGGTGTTTTGCGAACGCATGAAAGGCGTCCAATCCAAGTACGGTAAATCCGCCGTCGCCGCCCTCAGCACCGGACAGATTGTCACTGAGGAAATGGCGCTGTTGGGCGCATTGACCAAATTCGGCATGGGCATCGCCGACCTCGACAGCAACACGCGCCAATGCATGGCGACCTCGCACGTCGCTTACAAACAGTCGCTCGGCTTCGACGCTCCCCCGTTTACCTACGCGGATTTCGAGGAAAGCGACGTCTTGGTTTTTGTCGGGGCCAATCCCTGCATCGCGCATCCGATCATGTGGCAGCGAGTGATGCGCAATCAGCGCAATCCCGTGATCATCGTGGTCGATCCGCGCCGCACTGAGACCGCGATGGCGGCCACGCTCCATTTGCCGGCGTATCCGAAAAGCGATCTCACGCTGCTTTATGGCATCGCCCGGGAATTAGTGGCGCGCGGCGCGACTGACCGGGAATACATCGAAAAAAACACGACGGGATTCGCCGCGTTCGCCGAATTCATTGAGGCGTTTCCGCCGGAACGCGTGCTCGCCGAAACCGGACTCAGCGCCACCGACTACGAAAAAACCATCGAGCTCATCTTACGACCCGGCGCCCGGGTTTCCTATTGGTGGACGATGGGCGTCAACCAGAGCCACCAAGCCACGCGCACGGCGCAGGCCTTGATCAATCTCGCGCTCATGGCCGGCCAAATGGGCAAGCCGGGCACCGGGGCAAACTCCATCACCGGACAGTGCAATGCGATGGGCTCGCGGCTTTTTGGCAACGCCACGTCGCTCCTCGGGGGTTACGACTTCGCCAAACCCGAGCACCGGTCGCATGTCGCGGGTATTCTCGGCATCGACGAGAATCTGATCCCGACCCAGCCCAGCCGGGCTTACGATCGGATTCTCGACGCCGTGTACACTGGGGAAATCCGTGCGCTCTGGATCATCGCCACCAACACCGCGCACTCGTGGATCAACCAGGGACATTTCAGCCGGCTCCGCGACAAACTCGATTTCCTCGTCGTGCAGGACATGTACGCAACCACCGAAACGGCGCAGCAGGCCGATCTCGTGTTGCCCGCGGCCGGCTGGGGAGAGAAGGACGGATTCTTCATCAACAGCGAGCGCCGCCTCGGCCTGACGCGCAAAGTCGCGCGCGCGCCGGGACAGGCGTTGAGCGACTTCGCCATTTTCAAATTAATCGCCGAGGCATGGGGTTGCGGAAAGCTCTTCGAACAATGGACCTCACCAGCGGCGACGTTTCAAATTCTCAAAAAACTCTCCGCTCACCAACCCTGCGACTTTTCCGGCATTCGTGACCACACCCATCTCGAGGACGCCGGCGGTATCCAATGGCCGTTTACGCCGGTCGATGCCGGCGAAATGACGAATGACGAATTGACGAAATCCCCTCCCCAACCGATCGCGTCTTCCCCTGCGATCGCCAATTCTTCATTTGAAATTCGTCATTCTAGTTCAATTCAAGAAAGACGCCTTTTCTCCGACGGGAAATTCTTCACCCCCGACGGACGCGCGCGTTTCTATTTCGACGCACCGGTCCCGCTTCCCGAACTGCCTGACGAAAGCTATCCACTGCTGCTCAACACCGGCCGCGGCTCGTCTTCGCAATGGCACACCGGTTCCCGCACCAACAAAAGCGCAGTGCTGCGGAAGTTGTCGCCGAACCAACCGTGGATCGAACTCAACCCAGTCGACGCCAGTCGTCTCGGGATCGAGGCGGGACAGTTGGTCGTGGTGCGGTCGCGGCGCGGGGAAACCGCCGCCCTCTCGGTGGTCACACCCATCGTGCAACCGGGCCAGGCGTTTATGCCGATGCATTACGCCGAGGTGAACGTCCTCACCTTTCCCGCCTACGATCCGCATTCCCGTCAGCCCGCGTACAAAGCATGCGCGGTCACCGTCTTGCCGCTGGCTGAGGCTCACCAACGTTAGGGGGCACCCGCAAATTTTTACCCGACACTGCAAGGTCGTCGGGCGGGCGGGCTAGATCATTTTAATTCAAACTGTAGCCGCGAACGAACGCAGAAAACGCAAAAAAGAGGCTCAGCTTTGCGATCTCTGCGTTTTTTTGCGGCTGAAACACAGCCTTGATGGTTGATTTACTTTACGAGCATCCGACCCAATCGGCTACAGTTCTAATTAAACCGCTGCAGCGTGGCGACCTCATTCCCTGTCCCGCACCCACCGCCGCCGAGGCCTTACCGAGTGCTCACTCCTCCCCGCACGCTTGCGGCTACTCGCGAACGTTAATCAACGCCTTTCATCGCGCCATCATCAGCATCGGGCGTTATCGCTGGCGGTGTCAGTCTCAGCCCGCGGCCAACAGGCGCACGAATTCCGCTTCGTCGATCACGGTGACGCCGAGTTGCTGGGCTTTTTCCAACTTTGAACCGGCCTCCGCGCCCGCGAGCACGTAACTCGTTTTCTTACTCACGCTGCCCGACACCTTGCCACCGGCCGACTCGATTTTCTCGCCGGCTTCCTCGCGTGTCATCGTCGGCAGCGTCCCTGTCAGCACAAATGTCTTTCCGACAAACGTATTGCCGGTGGCGAGCTTCGCGACCGGTGCGAGCGGCTTTACGCCAACCAGCAACAGCGCCTCCACCGTGTTGCGATTACGCGGCTCCGCGAAATAACCGACGATCGCCCGGGCCATCGTTTCGCCGATGCCGGAAATCACCGTCGCTTTATTCGCAATGAAATCCTCCATCCTGGCCGCCGCGAGTTTTTCGATGTCACGGAAATGTGCGGCCAGATCCTTCGCGGCGGAAACCCCGACGTGCGGTATGCCGATACCGTGAACCAGCCGCCACAACTCACAACCCTTGCTCGCCTCGATCGCCGCCAGCAAATTATCCGTGGATTTTTCCACGTTCTTCCCGAGCGTCAGTAGATCCTCGCGCTTCAATTTAAACAAATCGGGGAGTTCCTTCACCCAGCCCTTGTCGACGAGTTCGTCGATCATCGCGCTGCCCATGCCGTCGATATCGAGGCACGCTTTGGAAACGAAATGCCCCAGCCGTCTCCGCACCTGCGCGGGACAGTTCACATTCGGGCAGCGGGTGGCGACCTCGTCCTCGAGCTGAATCGTCGCCGTGCCGCACACCGGACATTTGTCGGGCATTTTATACGCCACACACTCGGGCGAACGGCGTTTGAGATTCACCTCGATTACCGCCGGAATCACTTCACCGGCTTTTTCCACCAGCACAAAATCTCCCACCCGAATATCCTTCCGCGCAATCTCGTCCTGATTGTGCAAGGTGGCCCGCGCCACCGTCGTGCCCGCGAGCAAAACCGGCTGCAACTCCGCGACCGGCGTGAGCACTCCGGTGCGTCCGACCTGGACGGTGATGGCATTGATGCGCGTCTCCGCCCGTTCTGCCGCGAACTTGTAAGCGATGGCCCACCGCGGAGCTTTCGAGGTGCTGCCCGCCTCGCGTTGCAGCCGAAAATCATCGAGCTTTACCACCGCACCGTCAGTGGCGTAAGCAAACGCATGGCGCAGTTCATCCAGTTCCTTCACCGCTTTCCACACGTCGTCGATGCCCACCGCTTTCCAATAACGTTCCAGCGTCGGCAAATTCCAATGCTTCACCAACTCATGATAATGCGCCTGCGAGTCGGCCACCGCCGGTTCACAAAATCCCACGCCATACAACACGATCTCCAGCTTTCGCTGGGCCACATCCCTGGGGTCAAGTTGCTTGATCGTCCCAGCCGCGAGATTGCGCGGATTCGCATAGAGCGCTTCGCCCGCTTCCTCGCGCTCCTGGTTGATCCGTTGAAACTCAGCGAGCGTCAGATAGATTTCGCCGCGAATCTCGATCACGTCGGGAATGGGGTGATCCTCGCCCGACTTTAACTCGTGCGGCAGGGTCCGAATCGTTCGTGCATTCGCGGTGATATCGTCGCCTTCCTCGCCGTTGCCGCGCGTGACCGCCCGGGTGAGTTTTCCTTTTTCGTACGTCACACTCACCGCCAGCCCGTCAATCTTGGGCTCGATCACGTACGCCAGTGTTTCGCGGCCGAAAAGTTTTACCAGCCGCTGGTGAAATTCGCGCAGCTCCGACTCGGAATACGTGTTGTCCAAACTCTGCATCCGCAAGCGGTGGCGATAAGTTTCAAAACCGTCCAACCGATCGTCGCCCACGCGCGTCGTCGGCGACTCCTTGGCGGAAAACTGCGGAAATTCCTTCTCCAGATCCGCGAGTTCGCGCTCCAGTCGATCATAATCCTGATCACTGATCTCCGGCTTGGCCTGGCGGTAATAAAGTTCGGCGTGACGTCCGACTTCCTGGCGCAGCTCGGCAATTCGTAATTTGGCTTCAGCGGGAGTCATTGGCACCGGCATTTGTGCCGATCCCGGAGTGATTTTCAATCCGCGTCTGCTGGCTCCGCAACACGATTTCCAGCAACCGCCGGTACCAGCCCCAATAGACGTACAGCGTCGTGGCGAGCGCCGCCCCGCACGTATCAGCCAGCCAGTCGCCAAATTCGACGTCGCGGCCCGGGGTGAAGCCTTGGTGCCACTCGTCGCTCACGCCGAAAAGCGAAACCAAGAGCACCGCCACCCAGCCGTATTTTGGGAGAAAGCCGCTTCGCACCAGCAAAGTCGCAAGCAAGCCGAAGACCAGCGCGTGCTCAACCTTGTCAATCCCCGGCACGTCAGGTCCAGCGAGTTGGCTACAGCTCGACTCATAAACAATCGTCGCCGCCAGCGCGAGCGCCCAGCACGCACGCTGACAATTCCACCGGCTGGAACTTTCCGCTGCCAAAGCTTAAATATGAATCGCCTTGCCCAATACCGCCAGCGCGGCTTCGCCCAGTGCTTCCGACAGCGTCGGGTGCGCGTGAATCGAGTCGTGAATCTCGTCCACCGTCGCTTCGAGATTCATGGCCAGCACGTATTCGGCAATCAACTCGGTGGCTTCGCTGCCGATGATATGCACGCCGAGAATCTCGCCGGTCTTCGCGTCCGCGATCACCTTGACGAATCCCTCGGTGTCGCCCGCGGCGACCGCCTTGCCGACGGCCGTGAAGGGAAATTTGCCGACCTTGTAATCGAGTTT
>JAYVMJ010000551.1:0-4124 GCA_043759025.1 Verrucomicrobiota bacterium
CGAACGCAAAGCCAGGCTGACATCTCGACCGACTGAAATTTTCATGTCCACTGGAACCTCCCCTTCCCCATCGGTCCTCGATTCCCGAGCCTTTGACTGGTCTCAATTGTCGGCCGTACCCACCGAAGTCGGCGAATGCCGGAACTTTTTCGATTCCGCAACCCGCACGCTAGCCCGTCTGGAATGCCACGCGACCACACTTCGCGCTGGAGAACGCGCCCACCAGCCACATCAGCACGTGGACGAGGAACTGATTTTCGTCAAAGACGGACAACTTGAGGTCACCATCAATGATCGGATAGTGACGGCCACCGCGGGCGCGGTGCTTTTTTTCGCTTCGATGGATCTGCATGGATTGCGCAATACCGGAACGGGGCCGGCAACTTATTACGTGTTGCGTGTTTTCCCCCGCGATCTTCCCGCGTCGGCGCCCTAGCTTCCGCCCGCTGCCGAGGATGAAACGGTTCACCATTCTCGCCCTTTCCGGAAGCCTGCGCGCTGGATCGTCAAATACGGTATTGCTGCACGCGATGGTGAAACTCGCGCCATCAAATGTAACGTTTAAGTTTTATGGGGGATTGGGCGGATTGCCCCACTATAATTCCGATCAGGAAGACACCGCGATTCTCAGCGTCACGGAGTGGCGTATGCTGATAGGCTCCGTCGACGGTATCTTGATTTGCAGTCCCGAGTATGCGCGCGGGGTTCCGGGATCGCTCAAAAATGCCCTCGACTGGCTCGTGGGCGGAATCGAAATCGTCGACAAACCAGTCGCGCTGATCAACGCCTCGCCCTGTTCGACGCATGCCCATGAGTCGCTCATGCTGATTCTGGAAACGATGTCGGCCCGGGTGATTCCGGAGGCGTCGGTTACCGTGCCATTCCGCGGAAGGAAACTCACCGCAACGGAGATCGCGGTTGATTCCCTTCTGGCCGGAAAACTTCAGGCGGCACTCGACGTCTTTTTTCGCGAAGTCTCGAACCGCCGCGGCGGAGGCGACCGCAATTCAACGCAAACCACACCGTGACGAACGGGCTCGTCTTTGTCGGGCCTAACGTTTCTGTAGTCCGCTTCCTGTGAACAAACGCACCTTCCTCGATCGAATTTTGGTCCGGTTGCAATCCGAATTGGACATGCTTACGCAGGCGGCGCTGTCCACCCACGCCGAAGCGACCGACGAGGAAAACAAGGCGGAGGACAAATACGATACGCGCGGACTCGAGGCGTCATACCTTGCGATCGGGCAATCAAAGGCGGCGGAAGAGGCCGCGCACGCAGTCGCGCAATTCACTGCGCTTCCCGCACGCGATTTTCTTCCTTCCGAGCCAGTCAGCCTCGGCGCCTTGGTGGTACTCGAAGCCAATGGGCATTCCACCTATTACTTCATGGGGCCTCGCGCCGGCGGCACCGAAATAGAGGAACAAGGAGGCGTGGTGATGGTGATTACCCCACAGTCACCCCTCGGACGACAACTCATGGGTCGCCTCGAGGGCGATACACTTGAGCTCACTCTTGGCGGTAAGCGCAGCCAGCACCTTATCGCCTCGGTTCGGTAGTCCGCCGCCATGGGGAGGTTTTCGAACTTCCTTCAATAGCTTTCATTATAGGGCCAATTCCGTCGCGTGATGGATCTCTCTTATTGTGAACCATTGTTTAATGGTTGTAACCGGGAGATAAATCGGGCGTCGAATGAGGGAGTGAATAATGAACCGAATATTCAGCATTCACCGGGCGACGAACTCCGCGCCCGGATTTTAAGTGCGGCGCGGGAGCGTTTTCTGCGATTCGGCTTCGCGAAAACCTCAATGCAGGAGATCGCAACGGCGTGCGATATGTCGGCGGCGAACCTGTATCGTTTCTATAAAGGAAAGTTGGCCATCGGTCTCGCTGTCGCCCTGCAGGAACAGGCGTCAGTACTTGCAATTTGCGACCACGCGGTAAGCGCCGCAGGTCCGGAGACCGCCGAAAGACTGACCGCACTTTTTCAGGCAAATATTGGGGCGAACCGGCGAAACATTAAAAAAGCGCCGTTGCTTTTCGAACTGGATATGCTCGTCGCCCGCGAAGAACAGGAATTACGTCGGGGATTTTTACGCGAGGTCGAGAAGCGGATCCTGTCCATCCTTTCCGACGGGATCGACGCCAACGCCTTCGAATCGGCCGCGATCAAGCTTCAATCCAGGATGATCATGATGGCCAGCGCCCCATTTGTTCTGCCGTGGATGCTGCTGAATGAACCTTTCGGAAATCCGCACTCCATGGTCGAACCACTCATCCGGTCCTTGATTTCCGGTTTGATGGGTGAAATGTCGGTTCATGGCGGCCCCACTCTGACCGCACCGCCTGCCAGTCCATCAACAACCCGCCCACCACGACGTCCCCGACCGGCGTAGTTATCCCTCCCACCGTTTCTTCAACTCTTTTTCCCATGTCCACTCAAACGCCTCCGCCGCCGGTTTCCCGGACCACGCCGCAACCTGCCCGCGACTCCTCCGCTCCCCGTCGCGGCCGCCACTGGCTGCTGTGGATCGTCCTCGTGGTGATCGCCGGGGCGGTTGGTTACGCGATCTTCGTCCGGCCCTTTCAGCAATCCGCTGAGGGCGGTCGCGGTGGCCGCGGCGCACGCGACAATCGCCCCATGCCCGTAACCGCAGTCCCGGCGCGCATCTCCGACCTTGAGGTGAAAACCGCCGCACTCGGCACGGTGACTCCCGTCAATACCGTGACTGTTCGCAGCCGGGTCGACGGCGAATTGCAGAAGATCTTTTTTAAAGAGGGAACGCACGTGAAAGCGGGCGCTCCTCTCGCAGAGATCGATCCACGGCCATTTGAGGTACAAAAACTGCAAAGCGAAGCGCAGCTCTCAAAGGACAAGGCGCTCCTCGACAACTCACGCGTGGATCTGGATCGCTTCAAGGCCCTGCTCGAGCAGGACTCGGTGGCAAAACAGCAGGTGGACACCCAGGCCGCCCAAGTGGCTCAAAACGAAGCGGCCATCAAACAGGACGAGGCGCAGATCGCCAGCTCCGCCCTCCAACTGACCTACGCCCATGTCACGGCCCCGATCTCGGGCCGCATTGGCCTGCGGTTTGTCGACCAAGGTAATATTGTTCACGCATCGGATACCAATGGCATCGCGGTGATCATCCAGCTTCAGCCGATGACCGTTCTCTTCTCCATTCCCCAGGACGACGTGCCGCAGGTGATGAAACATTTCGCCACCGGAGAGCCGATGACGGTTCAGGCATTCAATCGTGACGGACAAACTCTGCTCGCCACGGGCAAACTCGTAACCGTCGACAACCAAATCGATCCGACGACTGGCACGGTGAAACTTCGCGCGGAATTCCCCAACACGGACGAGATGCTCTTTCCAAACCAGTTCGTGAATATTCAACTCTTCGTCGAACAACTGAAGGGGGTCACCGTCGTTCCCACGGCCGCGGTTCAGCGGGGGCTCAATGGCCTCTTTGTGTACGCAGTCTCGGCGGACAATACCGTTTCCGTTCATCCAGTTGAAACGGGTCCGTCGGACAAAGGCGTGATTGTTATCACCAAGGGCGTAAACCCCGGCGACGTCGTGGTCGTCGACGGCGTCGATAAATTGCGCGAGGGTTCGCAAGTCGAGCTCATCGCGTCGTCCGACGGTAAATCCGCCGCTGCTGCTCCCGCGAAGGAGGCCCAGCCGGCCGGCAAGCATGGTCACAAAGGCGCCAAGCCCGCGCAAAACTGAGCCGTTGATCGCGATCCTGTGAATCCTTCAAAACCGTTCATTCTCCGGCCGGTAGCGACCTCGTTGTTGATGGTCGCGATCCTGCTCGCGGGAGCATTTGCCTACCGGACCCTCCCAATTGCCGCGCTGCCGCAGGTCGACTATCCTTCGATCCAAGTCGTCACGCTTTATCCCGGCGCGAGCCCGGAGGTTATTACTTCCTCGATCACCGCTCCGCTCGAACGGCAGTTCGGCCAGATGCCGGGTCTTGACCGGATGGCTTCAACCAGTTCCGGCGGTGCCTCGATCATTACCCTGACTTTCTCGCTCGATCTCACGCTCGATATCGCGGAGCAGGAAGTGCAGGCCGCGATCAACGCAGCGAACAATCTTTTACCGACCGATCTCCCG
>JAYVMJ010000552.1:0-7787 GCA_043759025.1 Verrucomicrobiota bacterium
GGAACCTGATATGAAAGGTTAACTATTCCATGCTGCGTAAGCTAATTTCCAAAATCCGGCAGAGTTTCACCAAGGACCAAAAGAGTCCGGCGAACAAACCGGCTCACAAATCAGTCAAGCCCGCTCCCAAGAGCGGAGAACATCGTCATGAAAGGCACAGCGGTGGTCCCACGCACAAGACCGGCCCCGCCCGGCCTCCCGCTCACGCGCCGGCCCGCGCTTCTGCCCATGCGCCGGCGCACGGAAAGCACGCGCCTGCGCCTCGCCCGGCACCGCATCCCCGCCAGCCAGCGGCTCCCAAACCGCTTCCCGAGGTCCCGAAGCTCGACACGGCGTTTACGCAGCTCGGCCTGAATGATCGGATCGCCTATGGCGTCCAGCAAATGGGCTACGAGACCCCGACTCCGATTCAGGCGCAGGCAATTCCCGTGGTGTTGAGTGGTCGCGATGTGATCGGGTCCGCACAAACAGGCACGGGCAAAACGGCGGCGTTTGCACTGCCGATTCTCCACCGCCTCGCGCAGCACGGCGCGATGCGTGTTTTGATTTTGGAGCCGACCCGCGAACTGGCCGTCCAGGTGGAAGAAGCCTTCAAGAATTTTTCCAAATACACGGACCTGAATGTCACGGTGGTCTACGGCGGTGTCGGTTACGGCAAACAACGCGAAGATCTCGCGCGCGGGGTGGATATTTTGGCGGCGACGCCCGGTCGTTTGCTCGACTATATGGAGCAAGGCGAAATCCGCCTCGATCACATCGATATCCTCGTGCTCGACGAAGTTGATCGCATGCTCGACATGGGCTTTCTGCCCGACGTGAAGCGCATCGTGCAGAAAGTGCCGAAGGCACGACAGACGCTTTTCTTCACCGCCACCTTGCCGCCGGAAATCGAGCAACTCGCCGCATGGGCATTGCGCGATCCGTTCAAGATCGCAGTGAGCCGCGAGCGTTCGACTGCGTCCACGGTTTCCCACGGCTTTTATCCCGTCGTGCAGGCGCAGAAATTCGACCTCCTCGCGCATCTCCTCGAACAGACGGACTACAATAGTGTGATCATATTCTCGCGCACCAAGTCCGGCGCGGACTACGTGGCGAGCCGCCTGACGCAAGCCGGGCACACCTGCGCCGTCATGCACGCCGATCGCAGCCAGCAGGAACGCACTGACGCGTTGAAAGGTTTCAAGGCCGGCAAATTCGGGGTGCTCGTTGCCACGGACGTCGCGGCCCGCGGTCTCGATATCGCCGACGTTTCCCATGTGATCAATTTCGACGTGCCGGAAAATCCCGAGGACTATGTTCATCGGATCGGTCGGACCGGTCGCGCGCAGAAAACCGGCGACGCCTTCACCCTTGTGACCGAAGAAACGTGGCGGGACGCGCGTTCCATCGAGCGATTTGTAGGGATGACGATCGAGTGGAAGAAGGTCGAAGGATTCAATTATACCTACTCGGGAATTTTCGACGGTGGCGGCATGCCGCAACTCGCCCCGGAAAAGCCCAAGAGCCGGCTCACCCGCGGCGGACGGCGGTAAGGAACAGCACAGCTCACCGCGAGCAAAAGGCCGTCCGCGATTGCAGGCGGCGCGAGCTAAAACGGACACCCGCCACGGCACGTTACATTTTAGAAACAGGGAAATTTAAGCTTGATTCATATTCTTTCGAAGGAATATGAATCCGCCGTGGAATTACTGAAAATATATGAGTGTCTTTGTGATCGAACCCGCCTGCGCATGTTGAACCTGCTGTCGCGCGGTGGTCCGCTGTGCGTCTGTCATTTTCAGGAAATTCTGCGGGAGCCGCAGGTGAAAATCTCCAAGCATCTCGCTTATTTGCGCCGGCGGGGATTGGTGAAGGTGGAGCGGCGGGGCAAATGGATGATCTATGAATTGCCCGCGAAGCCTTCGCGCGAACTCAAAGCTAATCTCGCCTGCCTGCAGGATTGCTCGCAAGAGGAAGCCATCTTCCGGCACGACGTGGAGCGATTGGGCAAGCTCGACCCCGCCTGCGCTCCAATCGGAGCCGGGTCGGACGTAGGCCGGCGCTGTTGCTGAGGAATTTACCATGAAGACGAACGAGACAATGATCGAAACTCCTGCCCTTACCGTTTCAACCCTGCGCGGCGCGCTGGCGCATGCCGCCGATTTGCCGATCACGGTCATGTGGCCGGACGGTGAACCGATCGAGGCCCACTTCCACGTTACCGAGATCGGACGAGTGCAGCGTGATTTTGTGGACTGCGGAGGTGCGGTGCGCCAAGTCGTGAGCTGTCTGCTGCAAACGTGGGTGGGCGACGACCTTGATCATCGGATCACCGGCGCAAGTCTGCTCAAGGCCTTTCTTCATGCTGACCCGATCCTTCGCGGTGACGACCTGCCGGTGGAAATCGAGTACGAGGCCTGCAACGTGGTTCAGTTAAAAATTTTGTCGGTGGCAACTGAAGCGGAGCATTTGGTTATTCGGCTGGGAAAGAAACACACCGATTGTCTTGCCAAGGAATTATGCGCGCCCTCCTCACGGAGCGGCGTTGGCGCAAATTGCTGCTGATTTATGGGTGTCTCTAAGCTAATCGTCCTGATTCTCTGCACGGGCAATTCATGTCGCAGCCACCTCGCCGAGGGTGTCTTGCGTTCTGTTGGAGGCGATCTTTTTGAGGTAGCCAGTGCGGGTTCCATGCCCGCGGGTTACGTCCATCCGCTCGCCATCGAGGTCATGCGTGAGATCGGTATCGATATTTCAGGCCATCGCTCGAAGCATCTGCGCGAGTTTTTGGATCGGCCAATCGAAACTGTAATCACGGTATGCGGCAACGCGGACCAAGCCTGCCCGATCTTTCCAGGCCAGGTAAACCGCCATCACTGGCCGTTCGAGGATCCGGCGCACGCCATCGGGACCGACAGGGAAAAGCGCGAGATTTTCCGCCGTGTGCGCGACGAGATCCGGCGGGTGTTCACGGCTTACGCCGATGGCCGTCGGGATGAAGTCAAAGCCGTGCGCAGTTGAGTGACCTTTGTTTTTCACCTATTTTGACCATGCCTGAACCTCGCGCCAGCCGGCTGTCATTCCTCGACCGTTATCTTACCTTCTGGATTTTTTTCGCCATGGCGGCCGGCGTGCTGGCCGGTCGATTTCTGCCCTCAATCCCACGCACGCTGACGGCGTGGAGCATCGGTACGACGTCGGTGCCAATTGCGCTGGGATTGATTGTCATGATGTACCCGCCACTCGCGAAAGTGCACTACGAGGAACTCGCTGGGGTCTTTCGCGACCGGCGCATCCTTGGACTCTCCTTGCTGCAAAACTGGCTGGTGGGACCGGTACTCATGTTTGCGCTGGCGGTAATTTTCCTGCGGGATCAGCCGGAATATTTTGCCGGCTTGGTGTTGATCGGATTAGCCCGGTGCATCGCCATGGTCATTGTGTGGAACGACCTCGCCAGTGGCAGTCGCGAGTACTGCGCGGGTTTGGTGGCGTTCAACGCCCTGTTTCAAGTCGTGGCTTTTGCGCCGCTGGCGTGGCTCTTTCTCAAGGTGTTGCCGCCACTGGTCGGCGTCGATCTGGGCGCATTGGATCTGTCGAGCGTGACGATTGGAAGTGTGGCTCAGAGTGTGTTCATTTATCTCGGGATTCCATTTCTCGCGGGCTGGCTCGGACGCCGTGTCCTGCGGCGCGGGACAGGCGGGATCGCGTGGTACGACGGGAAATTTATTCCTTTTGTCAGTCCGCTGACGTTGATGGCATTATTGTTCACCATCTTCGTCATGTTCAGTCTGAAGGGCGATACGGTGCTCCGTATACCGCTCGACGTGCTGCGCATCGCGATTCCGCTCGTCGTCTATTTCGCGATCATGTTCGGCACGACCTTCTGGCTGGGGGTGCGCACGGGAGCGGACTACGCGCGGGTTGCGACCCTGGCCTTTACCGCCGCAGGCAATAATTTCGAATTGGCCATTGCCGTTTCAGTGGGAGTTTTTGGCCTGGCTTCAGGCGCGGCATTTGCGGCCGTGGTGGGTCCCTTGGTCGAAGTGCCGGCGCTGATCGCGTTGGTGAACGTGGCGCTGATCTGGAAGCGAAAGCTGGCCGCCCGGACGTGAGTGATTGATTGACCAAAGTTCGCGCTGAGGCGAACACAGGGATTCGTTTGCCAAGCGGCCGGTGGTCCCCACCGTTGAAACTCTTCCCATGAAACTGACTATTCCCGCCGGCGATTTCGCCGCCTATATTTTCGATCTCGACGGTACTTTGGTCGATACCATGCCGTTGCACTACCGGGCGTGGAACCGCGCGATGCAACTTGCCGGGTTAAAGGAGGAGTTGAGCGAGGATCTGTTTTATTCCCTCGGTGGCATGCCCACGCGCGGGGTCGCGGCGGTTTTCGCGAAGCATTACGGCATCATGATCGACGTCGAAAAAGTGTTTCACGAAAAGGAAGCGCTGTTCACCGAAATGATGGCGGAAATGAAATACATCCAGCCTGTGGTGGATTTTGCCCGCAAGATGCACGGAAAATTCCCGCTCAGCGTCGCATCCGGCGGTCCGAAAGTCGTTGTGAACCACACGTTGCAACTGATGAAGCTGGCGGATCTTTTCCCGATCGTCATCACTCCGGAAGATGTGACCCACGGCAAGCCGTCGCCGGAAATGTTCCTGCTTGCGGCGAAGAAAATGGGCATCGCCCCGGACCAATGCCTCGTGTTCGAAGACGCCGTGCCCGGGATTCAGGCGGCGGAAGCGGCCGGCATGAAGTGGGTGCGGGTGGACAGTCGCCTTCCCAAGCGCTAAGCCGTGTCTGGTAAATATGTGGCAGCGGCACTCCCACGGAACCCCGTCCGCGATCAGCGGACGCCTCCCGATCCAAAACCGGAGACGATCAGTCGAAGGGGACTTTGAACGTTTCGCGTCTGCCATTAAGCGAAACTATTAGTGATTAATCCTTCTGTGGATCGCGGACTGAAACCTCTCGATATGGGCAGCCCGTTCGACTGGCTCAGGGCCCAGAGCGAAGTCGTGGGGCGGCGATCCTGTGCGGCAGATTGGAACTGCGCGGTCAGATTTATTTATCAGACACGTGCTAACGCGGCCCGGGGTCGATTTAGATTTGAGTTGAGGCCCGCAAATCGGTGGGCTGGGCACATGACTTTTGCAGATATCGCGAATCAGGGAATTTTAAGGCAACCCGTTTATGAAGCGGGCAAGCCCATTGATCAGGTCGCGCGCGAGCTTGGTCTGGATCCAGCAGGAATCATTAAACTGGCATCAAATGAAAATCCCTTCGGTCCGTCGCCGAAGGCGGTCGAAGCGGGTGAGCGCGCGTTGCGCGAGGCGAATCTCTATCCGGATGGCGGCTATTACGCGCTGCGGCAGAAGCTCGCCCAAAAATGGAATCTTGGTCTGGACCAATTCATCATTGGTGACGGTTCCAACGAGTTGATCGAACTATTGGGTCACGCGTTTTTGTCGTCTGAGGTCGAATGTGTGATGCATCAATCGTCCTTCATCGTCTACAAATTGGTCACGCTGATGTTTGGTGCCAAACCGGTGGAAGTCCCCTTGGTCAATATGCGTCAGGACCTGAAGACACTGGCGGCGGCAATCACTCCGCGAACCCGCTTGATTTTTCTCGGCAGTCCGAGCAATCCGGTCGGCACCGCCAATTCGGCCGATGAGATTGAAGCATTGGTACGGAGTTTGCCGGCGCACGTGATCCTCGTTTTCGACGAAGCCTATGCCGAGTACGTGGCGGGCGCGCCCGATCTGCGGCCGTTCATTGCCGCCGGGCATAAGATCATTTGTCTTCGCACGTTCTCGAAAATCTACGGATTAGCGTCCCTGCGCGTTGGCTACGGCTACGCGGCGCCGGAAATGATTTCAATTGTGCAGCGGGCGCGCCAGCCATTCAACGTGAACGCCATTGGCGCAGCGGCGGCGATCGCGGCGTTGGACGATCACGACTTTGTGGCCCAATGCATTCGCGAAAATCGCTCGGGAATGGACCTCTTTGAAAACGCCCTGACCGAGCTCGGCGTGGAATTTGTGCCGGGAACGGGGAATTTTATTTTAATTAAGGTCGGCGACGGAATGCGCGTCTTCAAAGAACTCCAGGCCCGCGGAATTATTACCCGACCGGTCAATCCGTACGGGTTGCCGGAGTGGTTGCGAATCACGATCGGCACGCGCGCGCAAAATGAGCGGGCGCTCGCGGCGGTGACGGAACTTCTCGGGCGCAAAAACTGACGCTTGCGCCGGAGTCGGTTATCGTCGTTTTGCGGCCGCGCGGCGAACGCGGTCATTGATCGCCGCGGCGAGTCCGCCGGAATTTTTCGAGAGGGCTTCGATCCAGAGCTGGGCGTGGCCGCCCTGATCGGCTTGGCGTAGTACCTTGTAGAGATTGCGGGCGATTTCCGCCAGCGAAGCGCGACGGCTTAGCCAATAGACATTCGGCTTGGGGTGCCCCGCGGGTTTGCGAAGAAGAATTTCCCCGGTCGACGCGGGCGAATTTGCGAGCGAAGATTTTATCACCAACGGCGTGCGCGGACTGTAATGTTGCGGCAACATTCCCGGCGCGATCAGCCCGGCTTTTGGTGTGCGCTTTTCTTGCTGCGTGGAGCTGCGGACGATCTTTTTACCCAAAGCATTTTCCAATTCCTCCGCCGTGACCGCGCCCGGGCGCAGAATTTTCGGGGACGTGGGATCGCTGAGGTCGACAATCGTCGATTCAACGCCAATGGCGCACGGGCCGCAGTCCAGAATAGCGGGGATTTTTCCATCCAGCCCGTCGCGCACGTGCTCGGCGGAAGTCGGACTGACATAGCCAAACAAATTCGCGCTCGGCGCGGCCAGCGGAATTTTGGCGAGCTTTAGTAGGCGACGGGTCAACGCGTGGGCTGGGGATCTAATCGCGACCGTATCGCGTCCGGCGGTGACAATTGCCGGCACGCAAGTTTTCTTGGGCAGCACGATCGTGAGGGGACCGGGCCAGAATTTTCGAACGAGCCGGCGCGCGGTTTCATTGAATTCGGCGAGTTCTTCCGCGTGCGCCAGATCCAGCACGTGGACAATCAACGGATCATTGGTCGGGCGGCCCTTGGCGTGGAAAATTTTCCGGCAGGCGGTTTCATCGAGTGCGTTCGCCGCGAGGCCGTAAACTGTTTCCGTTGGGATGGCCACGAGTTCGCCGCGCTGCAAGGCGACGGCCAGGCGACGGAGATTGGCGGGAGTGGGCGAGTAGGTCCTGGTCTTCACGAAAAATGGCGACAAAAAAGCCGGAGCAAATGCTCCGGCTTAAAATTGATTTGGCGCAACGCCTTATTGCATCGTCAACAGATTGCGCGCGCTCTTGATCTGCGAGGTGACGCTGCGCTGCTCCTTGGCCGACAGGTGGGTGTATTTGCGAGGCAGAATCTTGCCTGTATCGGTGATATACCGGCTCATCAGCTGAGGGCTGGTGTAGGGAATCTGCTGCGGCGTGAGAGTCTGCGTGGCTGGTTTCTGTTCGTTGCTGCTCATGGTTGAAAAAGGGAGCCGGAACGTTGGGATTCCAACCAGCCCCTGTCAACGGGCATTTTTGGATTGCCAAACGATGCGTGTCGGCCTGTTTGGAAACCCGGTTAGTCCCCGTAGCTCAAATGGATAGAGCAGGCGTTTCCTAAACGTCATATTCCGGTTCAATTCCGGACGGGGGCACCATTTTAGACGGCTCCATAGAGGGAAGGGGTGTAATTGGAAGTGAAGTCAGTTGGTGGACCAGTATTTTTCCCACTGATGATGGGCGCGGAGGGTGCGGAGCTGGC
>JAYVMJ010000553.1:0-3606 GCA_043759025.1 Verrucomicrobiota bacterium
TGTTGTGTTGTGTTGTGTTGTGTTGTGTTGTGTTGTGTTGTGTTGTGTTGTGTTGTGTTGTGTTGTGTTGTGTTGTGTTGTGTTGTGTTGTGTTCGGCTGAGTAGTCGCGCGAATTGGAAAAATTGATTTCATGATGTGGCCGGTTATCGCCTATAATGCGCCGAGGCCGCCGTTTCCACCATGGGGTAAAAGCCTACTTTTACCGCACGGAGCAGAGAGCCCAAACGTTCCCGCCCCACGCTTGGGACTGGTGGTTTATCCGCTGCGAGGTAGGTTAAGGCCCCATGGCCGATCCAACCGGGGCAGCATACAGTGGCCGCTTCAGCCTATGAAAATCAAAAAAATATCCGCCCTGTTCGTATTCATGGCCGGCCCCCACAATTTTCAGGAGAGCATCATGACCACCCCGCGAGACGGACTCATAGAAAAAATCAGGCACCATACGCAGAAACCCGGCGGTGCCATCACCGTCGTATCTGGCCGGACTGCGGGACGCGGAGGAATATCTGCGCGAACTCGATTCGCTCGACGCGCCCCTCGCCCATAAAAAACACGAGCTGAAAAAGCAGTTCCTCCAGATCATGCGGGAAGGACAGGAGCACAACGCCGTGCAGATTGCGACCGACTAGTGTCCTGCAACGTTTCGTTTTTCGAATTAGCCACAGAGTCGAGCCGGGAGTACTGACACCGAGAGCACGGAGCCAGTCTTCGATCATCAAAGACCCGGGCGAGCCGAAGTCCGAGCTTAATTCCGTCGGTTTGATTTCGAGCCCTTGTGACCTTTGCGGCCTTATAAATCACGGAATTCAATGTCCGCGCTTCGCCGATCAGGCGAAGCCAGCAAATGCCTTCGACGCACCCGACGCTTTCATTAGCGCAGATCAGCGGTTAACTTCTCCGGTGTGTCGTTAAGAGCCGGTTGCGGCCTCGCAAAGTTTCCGTGCTTATTGCTGAAATCGGTGGTCTCTGCGTCCGCGTTTAATTCCGTTAATTGAGCACGGCAACGGAGTCGCTGCCGCTCCAGCCAGGATTGGAAGAGTTTATCTAAATCGAATATTCCCAATTATTGCAGTGTTCCGCAAGCAGGTGTTCAACCCATAGCGGGAAACCAATTTTGCGCGCATGATCGTCGACCCGGAAGCGCCGGCCATTGTTGGCCAGCGAACTTGGATCTACTAAAAAATATGAATTCGACCCCGTCACTCTCCGGTTCGCACCTGCGCACCTATAACAGCATTTTTCAGCATCCTGTTTCACACAATCTGCAATGGCATGACGTCCATTCCCTCCTCCGCCATGTCGGCGCGCTCGACGAGGAAGCCAACGGCAACCTCAAAGCGACTCGAAACGGACAGACTCTTGTCCTGCACAAGCCAAGAACGAAGGACGTTGCCGAAGCTGACGAGGTCATGGGACTTCGTCACTTCCTCGAGCGTTCGGAGCCCACCGCGGCGGGAATGACGGGCAGCGAAATGCACTGGTTGCTCGTGATCGATCACCACGAAGCGCGGATTTTTCAATCGGAGGTCCATGGTTCTGTGCCGCAACGCATCGTGCCGCACGAGCCTGACGACTATTTTCGCCACGCGCACCATTCAAAGGACTTTTCCCGTGGTCAGGAAAAACCGGAGCCGAATAGTTATTTCGAACCGGTGACCAAAGCGCTGCAGGCCGGGGGCCCGATTCTTATTTTTGGCACCGGGACGGGCATGAGCAACGAAATGGACCAATTCGTCGCGTGGGCCAAAATCCATCGCCCGGAATGGGCCAAGCGGATCATCGGCTCAGTCGTCGTCGACGAGCACCACCTGACCGAGGGTCAGCTGCTCGCCAAAGCCCGGGAATTTTATACCGCGACACCGCGTGCCGCACTGACATGAGAACCATGAAGGCCGTTTGTATTTATTCCTACGGCGGCCCCGAAGTTCTCGCTTATGAAGATATGCCGCGTCCGCATCCCGGCCCCGGTGAATTGTCGGTGCGGGTTCACGCGGCAGGAATCAATCCGGTGGACTGGAAAATTCGTGAAGGCCACCTCAAGGAAATGCTTCACTACACTTTTCCTCTCGTTCTGGGTTGGGACTTTTCCGGGGTGGTGGATGCACTCGGCTCCGGTCTTACCCGCTTTAAGGTGGGCGACGAAGTTTTCAGCCGTCCGGATCTTTCACGCGACGGCGCCTACGCCGAGTTCATCGTCGTGAAGGAATCCGAGTTGGCGCTGAAACCGAAAAACATTGATCACATCCACGCGGCCGCGTTGCCGCTGGCGGGACTAACCGTCTGGCAAACCCTGTTCGAGGCGGCTGGTCTCGCGCCCGGTCAGCGCGTGTTGATCCATGCGGCCGCCGGTGGCGTGGGACACATCGCGGTGCAACTGGCGAAATGGAAAGGCGCTCACGTGATCGGCACGGCGGCGGAAAAGAATCATGATTTTCTGCGCAAGCTCGGCATCGACCAGGTGATCGATTACAATACCGAACGATTCGAGGACGTGGTGCAACCGGTGGACGTGGTGCTGGACACGATCGGCGGAGACACCCAGGAGCGATCCTGGAAAGTGCTCAAGCCCGGCGGAATGCTTGTTTCCATTGCCGAAAAGCCTTCGGCGGAAAAAGCGACGGCGCATGGCGTGCGTTCCGCGTTCGTCTTCACGCAACCGAATGCCGGGCAGCTGGCCGAAATCGCGAAAATCGTCGAGGCCGAAAAGCTCAAGGCCATCGTTGAAATCATTCTGCCGCTCTCGGACGCGACCCGTGGTCAGGAATTAAGCGAGCGCGGACACAGGCATGGCAAAATCGTGTTACGCGTCATCTCACCATCAACTTGATTTTCCATGATCAACTTCATCTTCTACGAAAATCCCGCGGTCGCGATTGTCTGTCTGCCTCCGGGCGCGCCCGCGCTCCATTCCCTCGAAGCTGCCGCTGACCTCACGGGAGTGCACCCGGAAATGCTGCTCCACTATTGTCAGCTCGGACTGCTCAGTATCAAGTGGGCAACGTCCGGCAACGAACCTGTTTTCGACGACCGTGCACTTTCGGAAGTGCGGCGCATCGAATATTACCGAAAGGGAGACGGCATCAATCTTCAAGCGTTGCCGCTCATCTGCAAACTATGGCGCGAGATCGATCAACTGCGCAGCGAATTGCCTCAGTCCAAAGCCATGAACGCGAAGTCGAACCGACCCTCGCATTGGGAGGCATGACAAAAGCCGGCAGGCTCGCGATTACGGCCACAATGGAATGGAGGTTAATCCCAGTGGGTTGCGGAGTGTTTTCAAACCCCATGGTCCCCCGTTTACGGTCATTCTGGGGCCCTGCCGAAGACGCGATCCCCGGTGATACCGATACTTAAAGAGAAACATTCCAAAAAGCGTCATCCTGAGCGTAGCGAAGGATCCACGGTCACGAGCATGATGAAGTCGGCGGCGGCATGGATTCTTCACTTCGTTCAGAATGACAAACAAGTTTGAAGACATCCTGATCCCGAGGAATTAGAGTGAGCTCAACTCCGCCACGAACCCGGATGGAATAGATTTAACGCGGAGTGCGCGGAGCTTGAAGTGATTTCCCTCGGCGGCGTCCGGCCATTCGACAGGCTCAGGG
>JAYVMJ010000554.1:0-3048 GCA_043759025.1 Verrucomicrobiota bacterium
TTCAGGTCGCCGATGATTTCCTCCAGCACAAAAGTCACTGAGGCGAGCGGGGTGTTGAACGCGGCGGCGAGACCGGCGGCGGCACCGGCAGCAGCAGCAGCGCGGCGCTCATTCTTGGCCACCCCGAGATGACCGGAAAGTTGGGAGGTCAGGCCGCCGGCCAATTGCACCGAGGGACCTTCGCGACCGAGACTGCTGCCACCACCCACGCTCAATGTACCCGCAATAAATTTCACCCAGGACACCCGCCAGGGTACGTAGCCAAAATCCTTCCAGAACGCGAGTTTCAGCTGCGGAATTCCGCTGCCAGCGGCGGCCGGACAAAAAGTCGTGAGCAACCATCCGGCGATGGCCGAGGTGACCGTCACGATCAGAAAACTGCCGATGAGAAACCGTGGGAGTGATTCGTGGGCCAATTTATCCAGGCCGTTGAAATAGATTACATTGATGACTTCCTGGAAAAGTACCGCTGCCAGTCCGGCCGAAAGGCCCAGGATAACCGTGAGGACCACGGGTCTTGCGCGAGCGGGAATGCGTTGAACAAGTTGAGGGACAAAATCGGCAATCACGCGACCAACGCTTACATTTTTGCACAGGATTTCAATGTTTGATCCGGATGGCGGAAAAATTCCGAGTTTCTCCGGATTTGTGGATTGGCGACGGTTAGTGGCGACTGTGTCTTGATTCCCTCCGATCCCTCCGTCACAAACGGTTCCATGTTGCCACCCCAGCGCCAGACCATCCTCGTGGTGGAAGACGAAGCGGCCATCGCCGAGACGATTACGTATGCGCTGCAAACCGAGGGATTTATTCCGGTGTGGAAAACCACCGGCGCGGAAGCGCTGGCGGCGGCGGCCGAACACCCGGTGGCCCTCGTGGTGCTCGACGTCGGCTTGCCGGACATGAGCGGTTTCGACGTCTGCCGCGAACTTCAGCGGATGGGACGCATCCCGGTAATCTTTCTCACGGCCCGAAGCAGTGAGGTGGATAAAATTGTCGGGCTCGAACTTGGTGCTGACGATTACGTCGCCAAACCATTTAGTCCGCGCGAACTTTCCGCCCGCGTGCGCGCAGTGCTCCGTCGAACGCGGGAGGAAAATCCACCGACGGCGGTTACTGCAGTCAGCTCGCCGAAAAATGGTCCGGCACGATTGGAGGTCTGGGAGCATGATGCCGCGCGCTGCCGGATCAGTTATCGCGAGATGCCGCTGGAATTGACGCGCAATGAATATCGTTTGCTTGCCGCGCTGATCGCGGCGCCCGGACGCGTGTTTAATCGCGATCAATTGATGACGGCGGCGTGGGATGATCCCGGCGCGTCGCTCGATCGCACGGTGGATGCCCACATCAAGACGCTGCGGGCCAAATTGCGGGCGGCCGCCTCGGCTCACGATCCGATCGTCACGCATCGCGGTCTGGGCTATTCGCTGCGGGAGGAAACGTGAGCCTGCGCCTACGGCTGCTTTTGGTGTTGCTGGCCAGTTATTGCGCCGGCGGCTATTTCATCACGAGTTGGACGCTCGAGCAGATTCGTCCGCGCTATTTGGAGTCGATGGAGGAATCGCTCGTCGATACCTCTGTGCTGCTGGCCTCGGCAGCAGAATCGCAATTGAAGGATGGTTCTCCTGACGCAGCGGGGCTCAATCGGATTTTCGTCGATGCGCACAACCGGAAGTTTGAAGCGCAAATTTATACGCTGAGAAAAACGGGGCTGAATTTACGCGTTTATCTGACAAATTCCACCGGACGGGTTCTTTTCGATTCCGACGGCCGGGATAGGGGGCGTGATTATTCGCACTGGAACGACGTGGCCCGGACCCTCGAGGGAAAATACGGCGCGCGCGCCACGTACGAGAAGAGAGGCGATCCGGATTCGCTGACGTTCTATGTCGCGGCCCCGGTGCGACGCGGTGACCAGATCGTTGGCGTGCTTTCCGTGGGCAAGCCAACGCGCGCGATCAACGACCTCGTCGCGGCCGCGAAAAAGAAAATCACGATCGGGGCGGCGTTGGGCGGCTTGGCGCTGTTGCTGGTGTTGCTGGGTGTGTTGTCTTGGGTGATCGCGCCGTTGGAACGGCTCACGGCCTACGCGCGCGCCGTGCGCGACGGCAAGCCGGCCCGCGTTCCCGCGCTGCCGGGACAGACGTTAAAAGTCCTCGGCACGGCCTTCGAGGAAATGCGTGATGCGTTGGAAGGTCGGCAACACGTCGAACGTTACACGCAGGCGCTCACGCATGAGGTGAAAGCGCCGCTTGCGGCGATCCGGGGCGCGGCGGAATTGCTGGGCGAAGACATGCCCGACGAACAGCGGCGGAAATTTCTGGCCAATATTCGCAGCGAATCCGCGCGCATCCAACAGATCGTGGAACGCCTGTTGGAGTTGTCCTCGCTGGAAGCACGCAAGACCTTGCGACGAACGGAGTCGATCGACGCGGCGGAGTTAATGAAGGAGGCCGCAGCCGCCATGGGATCGGCGTACGCCGGCGCGCGCGTCACACTGGAGACAGACGCCGCCATCACCGCACCGCTGCGCGGCGAGCGCGTGCTGCTGCGGGAAGCGTTGGTTAACCTGCTCCAGAACGCACTGGATTTTTCCCCGCCGGACGGAGTGGTGAAATTAAGTGCGACGATTAAAGGCGAACGCGTGATATTTTCGGTTGAAGACAATGGTCCCGGGATTCCGGACTACGCGCTGACGCGGGTCTTCGAGCGTTTCTATTCGCTCCCGCGACCGGGCACGTCGCGCAAAAGCACCGGCCTCGGACTCGCCCTCGTCCGCGAGATCGCCCACCTGCACGGCGGCGACGCCGACCTGCACAACCAGCCCGCGAGTAACGGCAGCGGAGCCCAGGCGAATTTCTGGGTGCCGATTTCGTAAGCTGATCGCCGGTGACGACGTTTTGCCCGACAATAGTAACCTATTGGGTTACTATTGTCGGCGACTGTGCGCGGGCAGTGTGTGGGGGAGGCGGCCCAAATTAGAGCAGTTTAAATAGAATTGTAGCCGAATGCGTCTGTTGTAGCCGGGGGCGCTGACCCCGGTCTGAG
>JAYVMJ010000555.1:0-2358 GCA_043759025.1 Verrucomicrobiota bacterium
ATTTGACAAGACCACCACCCACTCATCCGGCACTCATGCAATCCACACTCAAACCCGATCACCCAACCAAGCCGATCAAGCTTCGGGGTATCGGACCCAAAGGGAATGAAAAGCAAAACCCTGTATTGGTGTAACCCCTGGGCGGCCCTCACCATTTTGCTTAACGTCCCGATCCACCTCATCGTCTACCTTGCGATTCGCAAGAAGGTGATCGTCGCGATTCCGCTCAGCCCGGGCGGCAAGGCGATTTTGCGCAAACACGCTTTTATCGCGATCGGTCTTGGAGTGGCGGGAGTCGCCGCAATCATAATTGGCATTGCCCAGGTTGACCGCTTGGCATCGCTCATCGCACTCGGCTTCATTCTGTTGTTGACCGGGTTGATTTACGGCCTGTTCAAAGCCAACGCGCTGCGCGTCGCCAAAATCAAAAATGGCGAAGCGTGGATCACCGGTGCCTGCCCCGAATTCCTGGAAACCCTTCCGGAATATTCAGCCGGCCGGGAGTCAGTTGCAGCGAGCGCTCGCCGAAGAAACTCAACGGAAAACTTCGCCCACCATCACGTTGCCGGGCACGTCGGCCAGCTGGATTTGATTGATCGACGCAAAGCGCACCGGGTTGGAAAATTCCCAGACGATCTTCTTGTCGCGCGTAATTTCAAAAATCTGCGGCTGCTTCCCAATTTGATCGTCGCCGGGAGTATTGCACACGATCGTGTTTCCGTTCGGAAGTCGCTGAAAGCCCGTGACGCATCGCAGCGGGTTTCCCGGCACATCATTTTCGCCGATTTCCCACACCACCTTGAGGTCTCCGTCGAGTTCCTGCAGTTTGTGCGCATTGCCCAAGGCCAGAAGCAAATGACCGTCAGGCAGGCGCAGGACCATCCGCACATCGCCGGCGACGGGAATTCGGCGCAGCGATTTTCCGGCAGCATCAAGCTCCTCAACCTCATGCTCGCCTTTGCGACAAATAAGAAAATGGCCCTCGGCAGTGCGTCGCACGCCGCCCAGCTGATTGCGAATCGCCACGTTGGACGGCGGGGGCGTCAGCCTGAATTCCTTCAGGATGTTGCCCATGTTATTGATCTCAATAACGCGGCACGGACCATTCTCCACGACAATAAAATGTCCATTGGGCAATGGCTCGCATGAGCACACGAACGAACCTTCCGGCGCATTGTAATCCCACAATGTCCGGTCATCAGAGAGTTTTTCAACCACACCAGTCTCGAAGCAGAAGAAATAATTACCGTCCGGCGTGATCCAGCAGTCCTGAGGATTCTCGCATTTATGTGCCCACTTCACTTTCCCGTCGGTGGCAACCATTGCCACCTTGCCGCCGAGCGCGTCGGTGCAGAGAAAAGAATGTGCCACAGTGGGGTTGGAAGTCGGTTCACTCACACCGACTAAAGCATACGAGGAAATCGAAAATATCAACTGCATCATCCTTGATCGAACTTCATCCGCGACTCGCGGGAATAATTCGCCATTCCAAATCTCCACCGTTAATTGGCCCTGTTCTCCTTCAATCCCACCCATGAAATTCAGCCGCATCCGCCTCGCAATTCTTCTGTTCACCGTCCGACTTGTCGCCTCCGCCCCGGACAGTGCCGGGGTAAATCCCGTCATGCCTTCCACTGCGACTGCCGCCATGCCCGGCCTCAAGGTCGGTGATCACGCGGTCGATTTCGCTCTGAAGGATTCCACCGGCTCCGAGGTTTCCCTGCAAACGCTCCTCAAGCAGGGCAAAGTCGCGCTCGCCTTCGTTCGCTCCGCCAATTGGTGTCCGTTTTGCCGGAAACAATTACAGGACCTGGAAAAAAACCTGCCGGCCATCCACGCGACCGGGATCCAATTCGTCGCGATCAGTTACGATTCGCCTGCGACCAATGCAATTGCCGCGGCAAAGCTCGGCCTGACGTTTCCGCTGCTTTCCGATGCCGGCAGCAAGGTCATCGACGCCTACGGCATTCGCAACCACGAGGCCACCGGACGCGCGGACGGCATACCCCATCCTGTCCTTTTCCTGCTGGATCAAAAAGGCGTGATCCGCGTGAAGTTGATGCGCGACGGTTTTCGCGAACATCCGGAAGCTTCCGAGATCGTCGCCGGCGCCAACAGCTACAACTGAGTTCTGAAAAACGAGGGGGTTACCCGTCAAAGACCGCACCCGTCAGGACTAAGCCGTAACGACGCAATCGGAGTGGCCCACGAAACACACGAATGACACGAAAAGAAGCGGTTCCGGGCAAACCCCATCCGGCTTTTATCTCACCTAACGGTGGACTGAATAGGACCATGAATCGCGGCGCATCCGTCTGATTTTCGTGCGGTTCGTGTGTTTCGCGGGCAAGTCTTCTG
>JAYVMJ010000556.1:0-3034 GCA_043759025.1 Verrucomicrobiota bacterium
GAACCAGAAACCTTGCGAAATATCATAGGGATCATCGTCGTGATCCACGTGTTTGTGGTGCCGGCGGTGATCGGAAACCCATTGGATCGCGCTGTTCTCGAATGCGGCGGCGCCAAAAATCAAAGTGACGAGACGGACCGGCCAGCTTGCCTGAAATGCCACATGCGAAAAAAGCCGGTGATACCCGAGCGTAATGCTCAGGCCGGTGGCGATGAAGAAAATCAAAAACATCGAAACCTGAAACCAATCCACGCCAAAATGCCAGAGGTAAAGCGGCACTGCGGTGCAAGTAGCGACGAATGTGCCGATGAGGAATGAACTATTGGTCCAGTTGATGCGGGAAGCAGGGAGGCGGAACGGCATGGGGGAGAGCGTGTAGGTCTAATCGGCTTCTGCGAGCGGATTTTTAGCGTTTTACAAAGGTTATTCCAATTTCTTTTTGAACGCGACGAGATGCGGCTTCGTTCATTCGAATAAAAACGCCGTGAAACTCAGACCGCGCGTTGTGTGATGAACGCCTTGATGGCAGCCTCATCCGCTGGCAGCCGGTGCTTTACGACGGGAAGATGCTTCAATTTCTCCAGAATTGGATTCACCGACGAATAATTAATCGCCGCTTGTATCGCGTCGGGAAACTTCGCCGGATGGGCGGTCGCCAGCACCACGCTGAGACGATCCGGGTTCAGGTCCTTGAACGCGCAGGCCGTGTGGGGATCGACCACGTAGTTGTAACGATCGTACACCCGTTTTATAATCGAAGAAATTTCCGCGTCGCTCGCGCAGGACGAACTAAAGATCGACGGTTCAAAATTCTCGAAAATGTAGGCTCCCGTGGTTTTCAGCTGGGCCATCACCGCCCTTACCTTCGCCGGATCGCAATCGAGTTCGTAATACAGAAACCGCTCAAAATTCGACGCGACTTGAATGTCCATCGACGGCGCCAAGCTCGGCTGCACTTCGCCAATGCGATATTCACCCGTGGTCAGCAAACGGTGGAGAATGTCGTTGCGATTGGTGGCGATCTTGAAGCCGCGAATCGGAACGCCCATTTCGCCGAGCAACCAACCGGCGAACACATTTCCGAAATTGCCCGTCGGGACCACAAATTCGATCTGGCTGCGTTTTGTCTCGGGCAGTTGGAGCCACGCATAAAGATAATAAACGCACTGGGCGAGAACGCGCGCCAGATTGATTGAGTTCACTGCCGATAGGCGGAGCTTCTGACTGAAATCACGATCGCCAAAAATCGATTTCAACACCCGTTGCGCGTCATCGAAGCTGCCGTCGATCGCGATCGCGTGGACATTGGCGGCGCCCGTGCAGGTCATCTGCCGTTCCTGCAAGGGAGAAACCCGACCCTCGGGATAGAGAATGAACACCGCGGTGTGAGGTTTTCCGAGCAACCCGTGGATCGCGGCCGCGCCGGTATCGCCCGAGGTCGCACCCAAAACGTTGATCCCCTGCCCGCTCAACTTGCATTGGTTTTCGTAAAGATTGCCGAGCAGTTGAAGGGCAAAATCCTTGAACGCCAGGGTCGGCCCGTGAAACAGCTCCAGCACGTACGTTTGCTCGTCGAGTTTCACCAACGGCGCGATGCCCGGATGCGTGAAATGCGCGTAGGAATTATGCACCAGCTTATTCAGTGCGTCGTCGGGAATATCAGTGGCGAAGATAGCCATGAACTCGGTGCAAAGCCCGGCATAACTCAGGTTCTTCCACGACGTGAGACGCGGCGTGATATCCGGCAGTTGCTCCGGCAAAAAAAGGCCGCCGTCAGGCGCAAGGCCGACCGCCACCGCCTGCGAAAAAGTGTGGGGCTCAGTCTGGCCGCGAGTGGAAATGTATTTCATGGCTTACCAGATCGATGGGAAGCGAAAGGCAGAATCCGCCCACACGCCAATCGAAAAGCGTAACGCGGGACCCGGAGTTGGAACAATTCTGCCAATCGGGCGGCCCGGGCGGATATTCCGCATTAATTCCCCAACCCAAAAACGTCGTGGGCCGCGCGTTGGGCTTCGTCAGCGCGGGAACGGTCGACCGCCACCGTGATCTTGATCTCCGAGGTGCCGATGAGCTGGATATTGATCCCGGCTTCGCCCAACGCAGTGAACAAGGTGGCCGCGACACCGGCGTGCGTGCGCATGCCGACGCCCACGACCGAAAGCTTAGCGATATTGTCGAAGGCCTTGATCTCGCCGCCGCCGAGTTTTTTGAGGACGTCCGGGAGAACCTTCACGGCGTTGGCCGCGTCATCGCGTTGCACGGTAAACGTCAGGTCGACGCCACCAGTGTGCGCGACGTTCTGCACGATCATGTCCACGTTGATGCTGGCATCTGCCAGCGCGGTGAAAATCGTCGCAGCGGCCGAGGGTTTGTCGGGCAAATTGCTGATGACGACCTTGGCCTGATCCTTGTCGAGCGCGACTCCGCGGACGACAACTTTTTCCATGTAGGCAACTTCTTCTTTCACGATGGTTCCTGGGTTATGATTAAAACTGCTCCGGACCTCAAAAATGACTCCGTATTTCTTGGCGAATTCGACCGAACGCGACTGCATGACCTTCGAGCCAAGGCTCGCGAGTTCCAACATCTCGTCGTAACTGATTTCCTCAATCTTTTTGGCATTCTTAACGACGCGGGGATCGGCGGTATAAACGCCATCCACATCCGTAAAAATCTCGCATTTATCCGCCTTGCACGCCGCCGCGAGGGCGATGGCCGTGAGATCAGAACCGCCGCGGCCCAGAGTCGTTATTTGACCTTCTTCGTTGATGCCTTGAAAGCCGGCCACGATCACCACTTTGCCCGCCTTCAGATCGGCCAGAATCGGAGTGGGGTTGATCTGCTTGATCCGTGCCTTCGTAAAGACGCGATCGGTGGAAATTCCCGCCTGCGCACCGGTGTATGAAACCGCCGGGATGCCAATCGCGTGCAGCGCCATCGCAGTAAGTGCGATCGTCTCCTGTTCGCCGATCGCCAGTAACATATCCATCTCGCGCGTATCGGGACGGTCGTTGATGGCTTTCGCGCGGGC
>JAYVMJ010000557.1:0-3994 GCA_043759025.1 Verrucomicrobiota bacterium
GAATCCTTTGCCGACGTGCGTGAATTGAAGCACATTCTCGCCACGAAACACCGTCGCGATTACTATTATTGCGTCACGGAAAAATTGCTCACGTACGCGCTCGGCCGCGGCCTCGACTACCGCGACACCGATACGGTTGATCGCCTCGTCGCCCAATTGGAAGCCGCCAACGGACGACCCTCGGCCTTGTTGAATGGCATCGTCAATTCCGTGCCCTTCCAACAACGGCGTCCCGCGAATAACGAGACTTACGCAAAGAAGTGACCGAGGGTGAAAGGCGGCGAGGTAGGGCGTTCGGCTGGCCAGCAGAATTACCCCCCGCGTCAGCAGGTTTGCACCAGTGACACTCGTGATCAGAATCCTGAACGGCGCTTTAGGGATAAAGCGCCCTACCTCACCCGGCTTCGTCACTATTTATCGAGGTTCGCATGATAGACTGTCGTCTTAAGGTAGGGCGCCGAGGAGAGCTCCAAACCGCGGCCTAGAAGTCGTCGCGCAATGACCACTTTGCCTTGTTTTTCGAGCGTTCTCCAATCCCCATGGAGCGGCAGCGACCCCGCCGGCGTATTTGGTTTTTCCGCAAGGTCGTGTCCCCTAAGAACGGTAGGACGCGTTATCCCTAACGCGTCGTTCCGGATGGCCGCACGCTCTGAGGCCACCGAGAACCTAAAAGGCACAATTCAATGGAACCACGGATGACACGGATCGAAAGGATACAGAAGATTGCAGGGTAAGGGTCCCTGTGAGCTCATTCACTTGCGAGGTGAATGCCGGAATTTCTCACCCATCGTTCATCCGTGCTCATCCGTGAAATCCGTGGTTTCTTCTGCGGAATTCGAATTTAAACCGTCCTATTTTAGCCGGAAGACGCGATAGGAATGTGGCGGAAGTTTGAAACGCATGACTTGCTTTTCCAGCACGGGCGGTTGACCCAGGCGGCGCATCGTTTTCCGTTCTTCGCCCTTGATCGTTTCGCCCGACGGTAGCTCCTCAATGGCGGGATGGCTGAGATCGGTGGCGATTGCCACATCAGTGGCTTCGTCGCGGAAAGATTCCACGATGAACGTATTATTGTCATAGAGAAAAAGGCTGACCTTGCCCGGAGCTTCCAACTGCACCGGCAACGACGACGTGAGGGTTGAACGGATCACGTTCAAGGCGGCGGCGGGGATTTCGTAGAGGTCGGAATAGTTTTCCGGGATCGTCAGCACGTAAAGATGGCCCTTCGCGTAGTCGGCGTCATGCAGCAACGGCCAACCGCTTTCGCCGGCGACAGCCGAGACCAGTTCCCATGAGTCGTTGGTGCGATATTTTATCTGCGGAATCAGGATCGATTTGTCGCCATGCACCAGCGACCAGCCCACCGTGTAATCCTTGACTGAGGCGATGCGTCCGGAATCCTCGATCTCCGCGATTCGCTCGATGCCGTGGCCCTGAAGTTTGCGGAGCAGGCCCGAGGTGATGACCACTTTGCCACCGGCCCGGAGTCGCGATTCGATCTTGTCCACAATGGCGGGATCCATGGCGGCCTGCGCGGTCAGGAGCACTATGGCGTCGTCAGTGGGGAATTCCGGCACGATGTTCATCGGCAGGCCGATCATGCCGAGATAATCCTGAAGAAACGCTTCGTCGCCGGAGTTAAATGGTTTGTAGGATTTTAATCCGATGGGCTTCCCGAGTTGTCCCAGAAAGCGGTCAACCTTGGCAAACGTCTGCCCGGCGATGCTGGCGAAATCCACGTCGTGACTCGCGCTGTTCGCCTTGGCGGTGGAAATCAGTTGATCGAAATCGAAACTCGTTTCCTGACCCTGCCATGGCGCGCGATTCGCAGCAGTGATCGGCAGGCCGACATCGACGAAATTGAAGAGGGTGATCTCACGCGCGTGCGCGAACAGCGTGAGCCAGAGTTGTTCGGCGTAGCGATCGGCGTAACGCGACGCATACGGATCGACCCAACCGCCGCCATTGCGACCGGGCGCAAGATTCTCAAAATAGCGAACGATGTTGTAGCCGAGGTAGGCCGGAAGATGTTGCGCGGAGATCACCGGGTCGCGCGTTTCAGTGCCGGTGTAGATGCCGTCGAAACGCTTCGGACCATCGGCGAGATTGAAACCGAGACTCTGGAAATGATCGTACCAATTCGGGTATTTGATCACGACCTTCACTTTCGGGTTCATGGCCTTGGCGGGGCCGATCACGAGATCGCGGGCGGCGTCCGCCATCAATTGCAGGCGATAGTCCGTCCACGAGCGGTTGCCCTTCGCGACGATGTCGTACTCGGATTTCGTGGAGGTGAAGAAAAAATCATCGAGGACGAATTCGTCGAAATGCTTCGCGGTGAACTCGGCAATCTGGCGCGCCTTGGCCCGGTGGTCGGGATTGGAATAGGAAAAGGTTTCAAAGCGATTCGGCTCGCTGATCGTGAACGTGATCCCGCCTGCCACCTTGATGCCCCGGTCCAGGAAGAATTTTTTGGCGGCCTCGATGGCATTGTCGGACACCAGCAAGGTGTCACGATGGGTTTCGAGATAAACCTTGTCCACGTGGACCTGCGATGAAACTTCCTTCCATTTCGCCTCCAGCCAAGCCGTGTCGCCCATGCGGTTCACTTCCTGCGCGCGGCAATAAACCGCGACCTGAAAATTGTCGTAAGCCGCAAGCGGAGACGAAAGCAACGTCGCGACACCGAACACCAAGGCAACAAAATGAAGGCGCTTCATGATACGACCAATGCTTGGCCCTTCGGAGCGTTTAGCCAGAGCGGAAATACCCGCGAGCGTTTTTTCGATAGTTACTCATAAAACCGCTAGAGAGACTACACACTCCCTGAATCGCGCACCCGCTTGCAGGGCGCGTGATCCCTCACGCGCCGGAAATCCCCTGCGACGATTAGGATAATCCGCCCTTGATCTCATTGAGCGCGGCCCCGCGAAACGCACCGCATCCCCTGTGGGTGGCCGTGGACCGGGCTCGGCTTGGCCGCTTCGTCCCCTGTCATCTCCCTTTCGTTCTTTTCCCCTCTTCAACTGGAATGCGTACGGGACTTGTAGGATATCCCACCGCTTCGTCAGTAGCCTGAATATTTCACCCTCAGAATGACAACAGACTGCACTCTGTTTACTGGAGCCGCAGCGACCCCGCTGCGGTTAACGAGCGAACCACGGCGAGGTCGCCATGGCTCCATGAAATAGTCCGTTAGCGCAACAAATCACAGTACTTTTCCCGCCGTAGGTAGCGCGCTTGCCGCGCTACAGCTTCCTGCGCCGCGCAACCCCCAATCGCCCCATTGCCAGCGCGACCAACGCAAGTCCGAAGACTCCTCCGATCGATCCGCCACCGCCACCGCTGCCAGAGCTCCCGGAACTGCTGGGCGCGGGAGTCACTCTACTGCCGCTCCCACCGGAATTGTTCGAGCCGCCGCTGCCGGAGTTGCCGTCGGAAATCGGAGCGGCGGCTAAAGAGAGAGTGGTGACAACGCCGGCGGGGGTGACCTTGCGAATCGTTGCATTGCCCGTGTCGGCGACAAAGAGATTACCAAATGCATCCGTGGCGATGGCTTGCGGTTGATTGAAAAATGCCGATGTGCCGGCAGCGTCTTGGAGACCCGCGATGCCGGGCAACCCGGCGAGTGTGGTAACGGCGCCGGCGCGGTTGATTTTTCGGATCGTGGAATTTCCCGTGTCGGCCACGTAGAGGTTGCCCGAGTTGTCCAAGGCGAGTCCACCTGGATGATTGAATAGCGCGTCGCCCCCGGTGCCGTCGGCGCTGCCGCTGACGCTGGCGAGTCCGGCGAAAGTGGATACAAAACCGTCTGGCGTGATTTTCCGGATGAGGTTGTTGGTGGTATCGCTCAGATAAATAGTTCCACTGCCATCACAGGCGATTCCCGTGGGATAATTGAACCGTGCTGCGGGGCCGCTGGCATCCGTCGAGCCGGTCGCTCCGGGTGTCCCGGCGAGGGTGCTGACCGTTCCGGTGGACGAAATTTTGCGGA
>JAYVMJ010000558.1:0-5735 GCA_043759025.1 Verrucomicrobiota bacterium
CATCGATCGCGTTATTTTTCGGCTTATGTTCCTTCCGGGAATCCAACGCTTCACGGTCGTAGCAAAAACCGGCGCGATCTTCCGGACTTTGCGGGCAACAATCAACGAAGAGATATTCACCCGATTTTTTGTTATGGCCGATGACATCTGGTTCACCTCCCGTTGATTCCATTTCACAGAGCGACCATAATTTTTCGGTACTGGTCTCCAGTTTTGCTTTTACCTGAGTCCACTCGAAGCCTTCATGGCGGTTCATATTTTTCTCGAACCGTCCTTTCAGGGTTTTGAGCAGTTCTTCGCGTTGTCCCAGTGACAACGCCTTTTTTGTTTTAGCACCTTTCATTGGGGTTTCCATTGGGGTTGTTGTTTCGTGTTAGGACGATCCTTTCGAAATAAGCCGTCGAAGGAGATAACCTTTCCACATCCAAAGTCCCGAAAGGACAAGCGCGGGAAGGAAGAAATAGCGAACTGCGGGCGCGTAGTGTGGAATTTCTTCAAACGGACTGTAGATATAGCCCAGTATCGGGATACTGAACAGGAGATGAATCCAGCGAAAAATCCCGCGTTTAATGACATCGTTCAGGAGAGATGGTCGTGGTTTTCATTCGTTGTATCGGAGAGTTGATGAAGCCACGCAGATATCGCCGGCTTCACCTTGATGACGGACGAATGACGTTCATTCCGACATTTCGGAGGATTTTTTTTCGCCTCCATTGTGCGATCGAAAGCAAAAACGGATATCGCCACCGGCCACAAAATTTGACTTTTAAACTCCCGTCTCGTGTGACCGCGGCGATCTCCCGGAAAACCCTTCCAAATTCATGTCGGACGTTTCCCCCTTTAAGTCGGATATTTTCCCGCCGGCAATGACGACGATCGACGATGTACTCGTCCAGCTCGACCTCATTATCGACACTGCCCGCCGGCGCGGTTCGGCGGATGGCTATTTAGCTGCACTCTACCGCCGGGTGACCGAAACCGTGAAGACGCGTATCACCCAAGGGGCGTTCGCCGACGGACCGCGCATGGCGAGATTTGATGTCGCGTTTGCCAGTCGCTATGTCGGTGCGTGGCATCAGCACGAACGGAGGGAGACGCCAACCTCGGCGTGGGCGGTGGCGTTGTCCTGCGAGACCTCTTTTTGGCCGGTGGTCATGCAACACCTGCTGTTGGGCATGAATGCCCACATCAACCTCGACCTTGGCATTGCGGCCGCGGAGATCTCGCCGGGCGCATCGATTCAGGATTTGAAAAGCGATTTCGACGCGATCAACCAGCTGCTAGCCGATCTCGTGGGCGATGTGACGGACCGTATGGGGACGATCTGGCCGGGCGTTCGCCTCCTCGTGAAAGCCGGCGGCGGCTTGGACGAGGAGATCGTGAACTTCAGCCTGAGCCGCGCGCGCGAAGCCGCGTGGGGCGTGGCGACAACGCTGGCGGCAGAACCCGATGCGTCCCGTCGCGCGGTTATCATTCAAGGTGTCGACGATCTTGCCACCTTGCTGGGCCGCGGGGTGCTCCATCCCGGACTTTGGGCCGCGAGCACGCTGGCGTGGGTCCGCCTGCGCGAGCGCGGCACCGTTGCCGAAAAGCTGGATGTCCTGCTGATATAGAAGACACACGCAGTCACCGCGGCTCTCCTTTTTCCCTTCCGCGCGGTACGCTGCCGGCGCAGCAATTGATCGACCAACTCCCTCGCGACATCGATCGCCACCGCCACCCACCAGAACTCACCACTCCCAAAAGCGAATCGCACCGGTTAAGGGTTGGCGTCGTTCCCTCCACTGCTAATCGTCGTCACATGGAACGCGCCAATTGGCCAACCGCTTGCTGGGAAATGTCCGCTCCGGAAGAACAAGGCATGAGTTCCACCAAGCTCGAAAGCTTGGTCGCCTTTGGCCGGGCCGCTGATTTCGACAGCTTGTTGGTGACACGCCGCGGGAAAATCGTGACCGAGGCTTATTATGCACCTTTCCAGAAGGGTCAGACGCACGCGTTGAACTCGGCGACGAAAAGCGTGGTGGGAATTATCACCGGAATCGCGATCCGCTCGGGGCTTTTGGATACCGTCGATCATCCGGTCCTGGATTTTTTCCGCGACCGGAAGATTACCGGCGGCGACGCCCACAAACAGGCTATGACGATCAAACACCTTCTCGACATGACTTCCGGCCTCGATTGGACGGAGCCGCTCACGGGAATTCCTGAGACAGCGCTGCAAATGGGAAACAGCCGGGATCGCGTTCAGTTCGTGCTCGATCGGCCGATGGCCCAGCCGCCGGGCAAGGGCTTCAATTACAACAGCGGCAGTTCGCATTTGTTGTCCGCGATTCTCACGCGTGTGCTCGGACGGAACGCTTTCGATTTCGCCCAGGAAAAATTATTTCCACCGCTGGGAATCGCCGATGCTATATGGGAATCCGATCCTCAGGAGAATTCCCTCGGCGGGCGCGGCCTGCACCTGCAACCGCGCGACATGGCGAAGATCGGCTATCTTTGCCTGAAAGGCGGCCAGTGGGACGGCGCGCAACTCCTCCCGCCAAGCTGGATCAGCGAGATAACGAATGCGACATTCCAAATGCATTTGTTGGGGCGGCTGGATTTCCGCTACGCCAATCTTTTTTGGACGCTTCCCGCCCGGCACGCGTACATGGCAGTCGGCTTCAACTCACAAATTATCCTGGTTCTCCCCCGCCTGGAAATCGTCGCCGTCGCCACCGGCAGAGCGCCGCCGCCCTTTTCAAAATTGATCGAGGGCATCGTCCAGTCGGTGAAGACCGATGAAAACGAACTGTCATGAAAAATGCGTTCCCAGCATCGTTGAGCGGGGGAATAACGAATGAGTTTGGAGCGATTGAATTTTATAACTACCCGGCAATACCGGCAAACACTTGCCGATTTCCCACTGCTTCCGTTTCGGCGTTAAGGTCCGTGGAGAACGGTCGGGCCGGTGGGTTGCGAGGGAGGGGCGTTGCGCGGTTCCCGCGTTATCAGGATATCACTGGGTGATTCGGTGGCAGCCGGCAGATTATAATAGAGACTGCCCGAGCCGCCGTAGAATTGCGGCGGAACTTCACCAACGCGCTGGTAGGTGGTGGAGCCGGCCCCTTTCACCCACAGTTGGAGTGACTCGTTGGCGGATGGCACGGGTAAATTATAAAGATTCAAATAGCCGCGGCTGGATGCTTCATCATAAACCGACCAGGCATAGGGATCGCCTGGTGTACCCGTTGAAGTCTGGGGAGTTTCCGGAGGTGGAGCGGGCGATGGATTCGGCTGCGCTTGGGGAGTCGAGGCGTTCGGATTGGCGACTGTAGACGCGGTGGGATCCGGCATCGGGACACGAGGGTTCACAGAGGGGTCCGGCGTTGGGGGCAGCGTCACCGGTTCGACCGTTACAATACCCGGTGCGGTGATAAGTCCCCGGGCAATATCCACGAGTCCTTTGCGTTCGCCGCGGACGTAAGCACCCGGGTCGACAAGTTCCATGGCAGCCAAGTGGTCAACGCCTTTGGGCACCAACGCCCGCTGGGCGAGCTGTCGAATGACGCCGCTATATTCTGCATTGAGCGCTTCGCGTGCGCGTCGAAGCGTGGCATAGTCAGCACGAAGTTTTTCCAAGCGACGCAGTTCGGCGGTGATGTCCGCATTGGCAATACTGGTCGCCTCCAAGCCGTCCGCGTCAGGTTTTGCCAAGCCGGAAGTTGGCCCATGCTTTTTCGTTTTTTTTGAATCCGGGTCGTTTCCGTTCAACTGAAGTTCGACTGAACCCATGTTCCCGGCAGAGTCCGCATTGGCCGAATCGCGGGGGCGAGATTGAAAATACTGCACCAAATTCAGCATGAGAAGCAGCCCAGCCGCCATCGGCCAGATGAAACGCTTCCAGTTCCATGACGGCGCTCCCTGAATTTTCGATTCTGCAACCGCCGTCGCCATCACCGCCGCCAGTGTCGCGCGGTGCTGCGCGGGGGGGAGCACCTCGGCTGGCGCCGTGTCCCGGGCAAATTGCGCCACGGCGGCAGTGCATTGTTTCAATGCCGCGCGGACGGCCGGATCACGCTCAAGCAGCGACTCAAATTCGGCGCGGGCCGTCGGGTCGAGTTCGTCGAGCAGGTAGCGGAAGGCCTCAAGGTTAAAATCTTCAGTCATGGCGGGTGACGATCTGCTTGAGCTTCGACAAGCCCCGGCGGAGATGGTTTTTCACATTGCCCACGGGCGTCCGCATCGCGGTGGCGATTTCCGCCTGGGTGCAGCCGGAGAAAAAAGCGAGCTCCAGCGCCTGCCTTTGCGGGCTGGAAAGCTGGGAGAGATGGTGAGCGAGACGTTCCTGTTCATCCAGCGCTCCCGCCACCGAGGCCGCGGTGCCTTCCGCAAGATCGTTCTGCAAAGCTGCGTGAAGCCGGCGCAATCGCGCCCCCTGGCGCACCCGGTCGATTGCAATGTGCCGGGCAATGAAAACCAGCCACGCGACAACTTCACCGCGATCGGGCTGATAGGAGGACGCCTGTCGCCAAAGTTTGATGAAGGTATCCTGCACCGTTTCCCGTGCATCTTCGGGATCAGCGAGAATGCGCCGGGCCACGCCGTAGACCACTGGACTGAATTCAAGGTAGAGAATCTGCAACGCCGCAGCCTCCCCTGCCGCAAGGCGGGCGATAAGCCGACGGTGCAGGGCAAGGGCATCATCATCGAATCGGACCACGGTACCCGGGTAATTACGTGAGGGATTTGCTGTAAGCAATTGTTGTCAGCCGGCTCTCATTAAAAATGCAAGCGCAGCCCGGCGGTAATCAAATGCGCTTGCCGACCCCAGCTCGGTTGCAAGTCGGCATATTTATATCCAAGGGTCAGATCCCATTTTTCCGTGAACACCCATTTCGCACGGATCGAAGCGCCAAAGGAAAACCCCTCTTCGTTCCGCGTGCGCCGGGGCAATACGGTGATCGACGGATTTGAGGCGGTCGTCAGCACTTCTCCGCGGCTGGCCACCCAGTTCAGCTCGGGGGCAAGTTCGATCGAAATCCTGCCGGTTATCGGCCATTCAAATTGCGGCGCGAGTGTGATCAGATGGACGGTGTCGTTGAAACGCACCAGCACATCGCCCAAACTGGCGTCACCACCGACCAGAACGGAGATTCTTTCGCCGGCGCTGAGTTGACCGAGGTAATGATACGAAAGGCGTAGTCCGACCCGCTCCGAAAAAGTATATCCAGCCGCGACGGAGGGAGCCCACGCAGACTTGTCATCGTCCAGCAGGCGCACGGTGGAACCAGGCACGGGAAACCCGGCAATTGTGCTGCCATTCGAGATCCCTTGGGTGAACTCCGAGGCATAGTTTGCTCCGTACAACTGGACGTAGTCGATGCCGGCCTCGGTATAAAATTTCGGCTGGGCGAGCACGGGAGAGGCAATCAGCAGGCTTGAAAGAAAAAATTTGGCGACGTTCATGGAGAGGTTAATGAAAAAGTTCGGGCCGAAACCCTCGGTAGCAGTTGAATTTTGAAACGCGTTCCATGGGTTTACGTGCGTCGACGCTAAATTGAGTCACCACCTCTGAATATTTTTTGGGGCCGGAAAAGATTTCCGCCAATCGTGGGCCTCGCCGGGAGTGACCGTCCTTCAACCTGAACCTGACTGGTTCGATGGCGCTACACTCCTGATTGCGGCAGGCAGTCGTGCACGCTTATGTTTTTCAAGCGAATCGGGTTGGACTAAAATAAGTTGAGGGATTTATC
>JAYVMJ010000559.1:0-1970 GCA_043759025.1 Verrucomicrobiota bacterium
CGCGGGCTGGGAACCTTCCGTGGCATAGAGGCGAAGCAGGGTTGCGTCATCATTCATGGGCTTTACCCACTAAACATCGCCCACCCCAAAACCGAACAGGAATTTCCCGAAAATCTCGTCCCCACGTTTAACGTCCCGGCATGATGCAAAACCTTCCTCATCCACTTGAAAGGCTCCCCGGTTGTTGTTGGTTGCCCCGGCTCGCGGCCAAGACGCGGGTGTATCTGCGTGGAAAAAGCCATCACCTATCGACTGGCCTTTGGCAGCAGGATCGGCGTCGACGGTTATTTCTTCCGCCATTTTCAATTGTCGCGCCCCAAAATAGTCGTCGCGGTTCGAGCGGCACGGGACGACGAGCAATTATCCAGCTGGTTTCTCGCTCAAAGCGCTGTCACGCCGGAATCAATTGCGGCGTGGAATGAATTTGCACCGGGCTCGGCGCGAAAGGACATTCAGGGCATGCAACATTTCTCGGGGTAAAGTGGATTTTTTATCCCAAATCCATTGTCCATCCCGTCGGCAGTATTTTCGAAGCGATCTCACAGCACGAGGGATTGCGCAGCTGAGCGTTTTATCCGTTCGAAAAAGGGTCGACGGAGAGATCGTCCGGGACACTGTGGCGGTTAATCATGCCCGGCATCGCGCGTCATTTTTCACTCTCCTACTTCGTTCCTTTACTTTTCGCCCTCGGATTTTCGGGCTGTCACACGCCAACCCCGGCACCCCGCGCCGTGAGTCAATTTCCGTCGCGCGGGTCGAAGGAAATACCGCCGCCACCAGCGCACGCCGCTGCGCCGCGTCCGGCGCCGAGCGGACAATCCCGTGTCATGCTCGGCATCGACGTGCTCCAGGCGGACGGCTTTGCCGCCGTGCGGGGCAAGCGGATCGGTTTGCTCACGCATCCTGCAGGCGTGAATCGCGACGGCGTCAGCACGATCGAAATCCTGCGGCGTGCCCCCGGGGTAAAATTGGTGGCGCTCTACGCGGTCGAACATGGCCTCTACAACGACATGCCGGCGGAAACGCCTTTTCCGGATCAAATCGACCGGCGAACCGGCCTTCCGGTGTTTTCCCTCTACAATGGAAAAACAAAAAACTTCGTGCCGACGCGCGCTCAATTGCAAGGCATCGATGCGCTCGTGATCGATCTCCAGGATATCGGCACGCGCAGTTATACGTTCGCGGGCGCGATGAAATCAGCGCTGGAAGCGTGCTTCGCAAACGGGAAGGAAGTAATCGTGCTCGACCGCCCGAATCCGCTCGGTGGCCTGAAAGTGGACGGGCCACCCATGGATGCGAAATGGATGAGCGACGTCGGCCGTTTCCGCGTGCCCTATGTTCACGGCCTAACCATCGGAGAACTGGCGCTCATGGCCCGTGCCTTGAAGCCACCCGGCGGAATCGATGTGTCCAACGCGGTTCGTGCGCGCGGGAAACTCATCGTGATCCCGATGCGCGGCTGGCGCCGGACGATGCTGTGGCCGGACACCGGACTGGCGTATGTGCCCACCTCGACCAACATCCGCGACTTTGAAACCTGCGAAGCTTATCCGATGACCGGGCTGGGCTGCATGGTCGGCGGCTTTCGGAACGGAATCGGCAGCGAATATATTTTCCGCGGCTTGAGTTACCCCTCCGCGAAGCCGGAGCTCATCGAGCATGATTTAGCGGCCTTGAAAGTGCCGGGAATCGCTTTCCGCCGCATCACCGTTCCGTCAACGAAACCTGGCCAACCGCCAAGCGTCGGGTTTCTGATCTCAATCGTTGATCACGGTGCGTGGCGGCCGACCGAATTGGATTTCAAACTGATGAAGCTCACCTGCCAGCTGGAACGGAAAAATCCGTTCGCCCATCTAACGCCCGCCGAGGAAAGGACGTTTCTGATTCACGCGGGCTCGACCGCTTTCTTCAATGACCTCGCGGCCAAAGGCGCCGCCATCGATCTTGATCGCTGGTTGCGACTGTGGCGC
>JAYVMJ010000560.1:0-3403 GCA_043759025.1 Verrucomicrobiota bacterium
AATTCCCCCTGCTCCAGCAGCGAAGGCGCCTGACATCACGGGCAAGCCGATTCCCGATACGCTGGCGGCCCTCAAGGTGAATCCCGAGACAGGTCTTACGGCGGCGGAGATAGCAATCCGTCGAAAAGAGCATGGGTATAATGAAGTCGCCGAACAGAAGGGGCACCCTGTCGTCAAGTTCCTCGGAAAATTCTGGGGCGTGTCGGCATGGATGCTCGAGCTGATCATGGTGCTGTCGGCGTGCCTCGGGAAATACTCGGACCTCGCCGTCGTGAGCGCCCTGCTGGTCGTCAACGCCGGTTTGAGTTTCGCGCAGGAGCGTCGCGCCGCTGGCGTCGTGGAGGCGTTGCGACGCCGTTTGCAAGTCAGCGCGCGCGTCCTGCGCGATGCAAAGTGGCAGGTCGTTCCCGCCCGGGAACTGGTTCCGGGCGACATTGTCCGCGTGCGTCCCGGCGACATCATCCCGGCAGACGTGAAAATGCTGACCGGAGCACTGAGTGTCGATCAATCCGCCCTCACCGGTGAGTCGAAAGACGCCGACAAGAAGCCCGGCGAAGTGCTGGCCTCGGGGTCCGTCGTCCGTCGCGGCGAAGGCAATGGCGTGGTGCTGCTAACCGGGGCCAAGACTTATTTTGGCCGCACTACGGAGCTGGTGCAGCAAGCGCGCCCGAAGCTGCATATTGAAGCCGTGGTGGCGAAGGTCGTGCGCTGGCTCTTTGTGATTGTCGGCGCGATCCTGAGTGTGGTGATCGTGTTGTCGTTGATCCGCGGCGTGTCGCTGGTCGAGACCGCGCCGCTCATGCTCGTGTTGTTGATGAGCGCGGTGCCGGTTGCGCTCCCGGTGATGTTCACGGTCAGCATGGCCGTCGGCTCAAAGGAACTCGCCAAACGCGGCGTCCTGGTCACGCGCCTCAGCGCGACGGAAGACGCCGCGACCATGGACGTGCTCTGCGTGGACAAGACCGGCACGATCACCCTCAACCAACTTGCCGTTACCGGCGTGATTCCTTTCGAGCATGCAACGGAAGCGGACGTGTTATGGGCCGGGGCCCTCGCGTCCCAGGAAGCCAACCAAGATCCGATCGATCTCGCGTTTCTTGCCGCCGCAAAGATGCATCACGTCTTCGACGGCGCGCCCGCGGTCAAACCAATCTCGTTTGCACCGTTTGACGCCAAAAACCGTCGGACTGAAGCCATCGTCGAACAGAACGGGCAGCGACTGCGCGTGATGAAAGGCGCGGTGCAAACCGTCGCCGAGGCCTGCGGCCTCCAAGCTCCGGCAATCGCGGCCCTGGAAGCACGCGTCAGCGAATCTGCTTTGAAGGGATACCGAACACTCGCAGTGGGCCGCGGCCCCGAGACTGGCAGGCCCGCCTTCGTCGGCCTAGTGGCGTTGTTTGATCCGCCCCGTCCCGACGCAAAAGAACTCATCAGCGCATTGCGGGATCGGGGTGTTGCCGTGAAGATGCTCACCGGCGACGCGCTGGCTGTTGCAAGGGAAATGGGGAAGGGCGTTGGCCTACCCGATATTCGGCGGATGGCTGACCTTAAGGCCGCCGGCACCCAGCCGGGCCACGAGACCGCCGCTCTTTTGGCGGGAGCGGACGGATTTGCGGAGATCTATCCAGAGGACAAATACATCGTCGTGCAGCAGCTTCAGGCTGCGGGCCACGTGACCGGGATGACCGGGGACGGCGTCAATGACGCTCCCGCTTTGCGCGAAGCCGAAGTGGGCATAGCGGTATGCACCGCCACCGACATTGCCAAAGGCGCTGCCAGCGTCGTGTTAACCGAAGCAGGCCTGACGAACATCGTGACGTTGGTCGAGCAAGGGCGGACGATTTATCAGCGCATCCTGACTTGGATCATCAACAAGATCAGTCGGACAATCTTGAAAGCGACTTTCGTCGCAATTGCGTTTGTCATTACCGGAAAGTTTGTGGTCTCAGCCTTTACGATGCTGCTGCTCGTTTTCATGACGGACTTCGCGAAAATCACCCTCGCGACCGACCATGTGCGCTCATCCCGGAAACCTGAAACGTGGGCCATCGGCGGCTTCATTACTGTGGCGGCGGTGCTGGGCGTGGCGATGGTCGCTGAGGCGCTCCTTTTCCTCTGGATTTGTTGGTCGCGCTTCGGTCTCTCCACGAACAACCCCGCCCTCTATACTTTCAGCTTCATGTTGCTGCTCTACTTCGCCGTATTCTCCGTTTTGTCCGCGCGCGAGCGCCGCTGGTTCTGGAAGACCCTGCCCAGCGCGGCCCTCGTCGCGGCCCTCACGGCGGATCTGCTCATCGGCACCGTTCTGACGTTCGTCGGACTCCCGGACCTCCGGCCTTTGCCTTGGATACAGCTGTTGGCGATTTTCGGTTATGCGATGATCTGCTGTCTCATGGTAAATGATTTCCTGAAGGTTATTTTGATCAAGTGGCGCGTCCCCTCGGCCGTGCAATAGCGCAACGGCCGCATGCGGGCGACCATCGAGCGGCCGGTCGGCGGAATTGATCACATCCGCCCCGCCCCGTTGCCGTGGTGAATTAAGATTTCCCGTGCTTGATCAATCCGATCTGGGCGCGCTCGGTAATCTGCGTGTGATGATGCAAGCGGGTGCGCGAGGATTCCTTCGGAATACCGGAGCGGAGGCAGGCTTCGGCCTCCAGCCAATATTCCTGGTCGTGGCCGTCGACGCAGCCCTGCTGCACATAGAGATGTTTCGCGTAGTCGCGAATCTCGTCCTCGGAGGGTTGCGATGCGGTGGCGGGATTTGATTTTGATTTCATGATCGGATAAAAGCGTTTCTTGACCGCGTGCGTCGGCGCGTGCTCGGTTGATGGCCATTTCTGTGGTCATCGTTGGTAGTTTCTTGATCGAGAGCATAACGCTTATTAGGACCGGGCTCTGCCATGGGGTGAACCCCTGCCGTCGCCGCTGGTATTACTCCGTCAGGTTTGTTGTGGGCAACCTCGCCTACATCCATCCGTTGCGTGACGGGTGCGCAATCTGCGCTCCGCAGAAGGGTTGACCGCTAACGGTTTCGCCGAATGAGAACGCAAAACTTTAAAGTGTCCTTCGACTGATCGTCTCCGGGTTTTGATCCGGAGGCGTCCGCTGATCGCGGACGGGATTTTGTTTGAGCACTTCGCTACTCCGCGTTCTCCGCGTCTAAATCCGGGCATTTAGTTCTCCCTCTTTGTGACCTTTGCTTCCTTGGGGTAAAACTTCAGAGCGCGGGGTGAGGGGACCTTGCCCACAAGGCACGAGCCGGAGGAGAATCCTGAAACTTACCGAAGTAATACTAAGCCAAAATCATGCAGTTGAGTGATGATGCTGCTCCGAAATGTCCGCACTAAATGGTGGAACCCGGCCTCCGGACGGGTTGGCTTGAGCCACGCAGGAGAAAACG
>JAYVMJ010000561.1:0-7157 GCA_043759025.1 Verrucomicrobiota bacterium
AAGGAGGGCAACACGGAGGAGGCGGGGATACTTCATCGGGAATTAGGCAAACATGCGTTGGCAAGGAGGCAATATAAGACGGGATCGGAAGGCGGTCATTCAAATGGATGACTAAAACGGGGCCGGGGTTTCGAAGAGGTTGGGAAATTCCATTCTTCCTGAAATCGCGCCCGTTATCTTTGTTCGATCAAGCTTAATCCAAGTCGGCTCGGCCGTGAGGTGCAGTCAGGGAAAGCAACGGTCCGAGGGGAACAATCTGCGTGGGGTTGATCTCGGTGTGCGTCATGTAGTAATGGCGCTTGATGTGATCGAAGTTCACGGTTTCCGCGATGCCGGGCGTTTGGTAGAGATCCTGTAAATATCCCTGCAGATTCGGGTAATCTGCGATGCGCCGAAGGTTGCATTTGAAGTGTCCGTGATAAACGGCGTCGAATCGCACCAACGTGCAGAAAAGCCGCCAATCGCTTTCGACGAATCGCGGGCCAAACAGAAATCGCTGATCAGCCAGACGGGCTTCGAGTGAATCGAGTACTTCGAAAAGTTTTCGAACCGCCTTTTCATACGCTGACTGGGCCGTGGCGAAGCCAGCGCGATACACTCCATTGTTCACATATTGGTAGATTCGATTGCTCAGTTTGGCTTGCACAGCAGCCGCGTCTGCGGGGAAAAGGTCGGGCGTGCCGCGACTCGTGGCAAACTCGTTGTTGAACATCCGGCAGATGTCGTCCTCCGAGTTGTTGACGATTCGTTTTGTTTGTTTGTCCCAAAGCACCGGCACCGTCCAGCGACCGCGAAATTTCGGGGTCGTGGCAAAATAGGCCTCGCGCAGGAAATCAAATCCGTTGACGGGGTCTTTGGAATAACCGGGTCCCTCGCGAAAAGCCCAACCTTCATCGTCGGTCCGGATCGGGTCGACGACGGTGACTCCGATCACATCGCCGAGTCCTTTCAAATGCCGTGCGATCAGCGTGCGATGCGCCCACGGACAGGCGAGCGAGATATACAAATGATAACGTCCCGGTTCCGGCGTATAAGGCGTCGAGCCATCAGCACGAATCCAATCGCGAAACTCGTCAGGCTGTCGCTCGAACTCACCATCATCGCTCTGCTCGTCGGGAAACTGGGACTTCGCGGCCATGGCTCACGAATAACGAGATTTTTGTCAGCTGCAAATGCCGCGTGGTCGGCGGAGATCGGAAAGAGTTAACCACTAATGGCCACTAATGACTCACTCATCCGATCTCAGAAATAGGATTCGATTCCAAGGTATTGGAACTATGGCTTAGGGGATTTTCTAGCGTCTGAAAATTAGCGCCGGTTAGTGGCCATTAGTGGTAACCCTCCGGCTCGAATCGGAGGTTCGCCGTCAGGGACGTGTCATTTTCCCACTTGGCACTTGTCACTTCGTTCATCTGGGCCGTTGACTTCGCGCATGGCTTCTTCTGAACGCACCATCGGTTTCGATGCGGACGATACACTCTGGCACAACGAGGTGATTTTTGAGCAAACGCACGAACGTTATCGGGTCCTGCTTGCTGCCTATCATGACGCGGCGACCGTGGATCGAACATTATTCGAAACCGAAATGCGCAATCTCGAGCTCTACGGCTACGGCATCAAAGGCTTCACGTTGTCGGCCGTCGAAACCGCCATCGAACTCACGGGTGGCAAGATCAGCACGGGGGAAATCCGGCAGCTCATCGAACTCGGTCGCGATATGCTCGCGCATCCGGTAAATTTGCTGGAGGGCGTTACGGACGTTCTTCCTCTGCTGGCGGCCCAATACCGACTTGTGCTGATTACGAAGGGAGATCTGCGTGACCAGGAACGAAAACTCGCGAAGTCCGGCCTCGCGGCGCATTTCGATCACATCGAAATTCTCTCGGAAAAAGATCCGAGCGCGTATCAGCGGGTGTTTTCCCGACATCGGATTGATCCCACGCGGTTTCTCATGGTGGGCAACTCGCTCAAGTCCGACATTCTCCCCGTGATCGAATTGGGCGGAGCCGGCGTGCACATTCCCTATCATCTGACGTGGGCCGCCGAGCATGCCGCGCAACCTGAAGCCTGCGCCGGGCGGCTGTTTACGTTGCAGAGTATGCGCGAGTTGCCGGTTACGATTGAAAGCTGGTTGGGTGTGTCCGGAAAATAAGTCCGTGGCTTACTCGTCGTCGGCAGGAGGTCAATGCGCGATGATCATTGGATATTTTTCTGGATCGTCCGCCTAAATCCACCGACCCTTTACGCTCATGGCCGCTCCAACTGAAGAAAATTTCAACGACTACAAGAAAGCCGAAAAAAAGGCCCTTGAACTTCTCGCGGCGATGAAGGCCACGACGCCGAAGAAGGCCGACATCGAAGTCGCGCTACTCGTGGCTATTTTCGAATTGCACAAGGGATCGCTCCCGGCCGGAACGGTCGTTTCGGTCATCCAGGGCCACCTAAAGCAACTTTCTCCTTTCTACGCCGGGAAGCCGAGCGAGACGAATAAGTGAGTTGGCGGGTGAGTCTTGTCGGAATGCAGTGTCGCGTATTACCGCAACAAAGCGGAGGCGGTCCACAGCAGCGGAGCCTGGCCGTGGAGATCGCCGGTGGTCCGGGGGCGGCCGAGATAAAACTCGGATTGCGCTTTCAAATCGGGGCCCACGACATGGTTGGCCTTATCGGTACCGACGCATACTTCGCGGATATTGCTGTCGGCGTTGATTAACGCGACGAGCGCGAGCCACGCCTTCCGGGCCGCGGGCGCATAGGTTTTCTCATCCAGCCAAGCGTGCTTGACGCCGGTGACGAACGCGAACGTGAACATTCCGGTGGCGGAACTCTCGTCCCACGCGTCCGGTTTATCGAGCAACTGTCGCCACATGCCATCCGGGGCTTGAGCGGAGAGCAGAGCGCCCATCATTTTTTGATAGCCGGCAAAGATCGCCTTCCTCTGCGGATGATTGGCGGGAAGTTCGCTGAGCAGTTCGCTTAACCCAACAGCGACCCAGCCGTTGCCGCGGCCCCAAAAAAACGGGGAGTCTGGCGCATGGAAAAAGAGGCCGTTAGGTTGCTGAAGTTTGGCGAGGTACGCGGCCATCGTCGTTGCGGCGCGATCGAGGTACTTGGCATCGCCGGTGGCGCGATACGCCTGCACCTGCAACAGCGTAATCATGTACATGTCATCAATCCAGTACCGGGCTTCGTGTGTGATGCCATCGGGCGTAGGCTGATCCCACTGGGCATCGGCGAGTTTCAAGCCGGCCGCGATAAATTTTTTATCCTTGGTTTGGAGGTAAATTTCCAGCGGTGCCGCGCCGAAGACCCTGTCATCGACGTGATCGCGGGACGAAATCTTCGTGGCACCTTCCCCGGAAAGCAAAATGTCGTATTTGGCGACCAACTGATTGAGGAGAGTTTCGTTGTTTGTGAGACCGGCGTAAGTGAGCGAGCCGTACCAGGCGCAGACTTCGGGGTAGATCACGAGCGTCCGTTTCGGATTCGTCTGCCATTGAAACGGGCGAGCGATGAAATTGGTGGCGACCCGCTGACCAATTTCCGTCGGCGAGGCACCTGCGGGCCAGTTGGAAAATTCCGCCGGTTGAGAGGCGTTAAGCATGGCGGTCAGCGAAAACGCGAGCGCGCAGAAGATGGATCGGAGGGCGGTGGTCGGAGGCATGGGTTCAGATCGGTGAGGGCTGACTGATAGGTAAATGGTGGGCGGCGCGACGGTGTATAACACGGACAGTAAACCGCCCGCGGCGGATTGTCAGGGAAGGCGTTTCAGTCCTTCGGATTTTATTACCCACGAACCGTCCGACGGAAATCCGGGCGTGGGCCGGGTGGCGCCGTCCCAGCCAGCCACCATCAGTGCGACGGCGGAAAGAAACGCGCCGTTGGCCGGAAGATACACCGCGATCTCGCGCTTTCGCGCTCCGGCGGGAGCGTTCTCGGGCAACGCCTCGTCGCTGCGTTGTGGGCAATGTCCGTTGGGTAGATAGTGATTGTTAGGACCGTCGCGCAGAAGGATTTCAACGGCGGTCTGTGGTTCGCCAAGGCGCGCTGCCGTCATGGCGATCATCGGATAGTCCCAACCCCAGATCTTTGTCTTCCAGTCCCACACTTGCAGGACGGCATCCAACGTGCGTTTCATGGTGGCGCGGTTCACCATAGAATCTCCGGGTAGCAAGCCCAGCGGCGCGAGCATGGTGGGATGATCGTGCCGACTGTTAATGTTGTCCCACGTGTCGGGGTGAGAGCCGAGCGCGACATATTTTCCGTCCTTTTCCGGAAGAGGCGATAGATGGGCGATCACATCGTCCCAGTACGGATCACGCGGCAAACCGAGTCGCTCGCGCCATTGTTGCGCCACGCCAAGGGTCCAATGCCAGTAGTCCAATTCAAAGGAAGGATTCTGGCTCGTGGCTTGATCGTAGATTTCCTGGGCGATCCACAAAGGCGGGCCGAGAACGTAGACCCCTTTTTTCGCGTCGAAATGGACCATCGACGCCATGCAATCGGCGGTTTCCAACACGAGTTCGCGATAGTTGGCCAGCAACGCGGGAGTCGGATGGTTGCGATAGAGCAATTCGCAGAGATAAATCAGGTGGGGCTGATTCCACACGATGAGTGGATTGCCGCCGGGACTTTCGCGCATTTCCGGACCGGTCATTTTCGCCCAACGGGCACCCTTCAAGCCGCGGCTCGCGGCGAGCTCACGCGCGGCGGGGAGTTGTGATTGATACCACGCGAGATTTTTTTCCAGTAAATCGTCATTACCCCAAAGCGCGAAGTGGGCGGTGTGCCACCAGATCATTTCCGAGTGGTGTTTGCCGTACCAGGTACTGCACGTGAGACCGGTTTCCTGCGGCGGGACGTCGCCCGCCATTTGCACCGCCATCAGGTAGCGCGAGAGAATAATGCGTCCCTCAAGCTCGTTCGCGCGCAGGTCGGTGCTGCCGGAAAAATCCACGGCGGCGCTTGATCGCCAGAACTGTTCCCAATGCGCCGAACTGGCCGCGACTATTTCCGCGGCGTCCCGGTGAGCGGTCGATTTTCCTGCGTCGACAAACGTAACTGTGAATTCAAGCGTATCGGAGGAGTTGCCGCTGGTGATGCGGAAATTGTGCGGAGTAATTTCAGTGACGGCTGCATCCACCGCCACCGAGTAATGGGTCGTGCCAACCGTCCGCGCGATCAGAGCCTCGTGATGGTCAGCGGACGTCGTCAGGACCGATTGATGTTCCTCGGGATGAGTCCGGTCGAGACCGGGAGTGTTTTTAACAGCCAGATCGTACCCGCGAGGGAAGGCGAGATGGACACTGAGTTTTTGCTGCGCGACGAGCGGTGAATCGATGCGCACTGCCACGGTGTCGGAGTTCGGATCGCACGCGGTCGTCACTTCGACGGGAATGCCCGCGAGTTTAAAGCGGCTCGTGAGAATGCCGTGCCAGAGGTCGAGGGTTTGGTTCGGTTCTTCGATGTCAGCCGGCGTGAGCGCCGAGCCATCAGGTTTGCGGTAGTCGAGCGAAAGTTCGCCGAGCGGTTGAAGGCGCGGATTTTTTCGCAACCAGTCGCCCGCGGGCGAGGACTGTTTGGTGGGATAGGATACGTCCCGGCCATCGGCTTCGGCAAAATCCTTTGAGGCATCGGCGAGCGAGTAGTGATGAGGATTCTCGTCCGTTACCCAGCACCAACGGGACAACGTTTCAGTTGGAATGCCAGTGCGGTGGTATTCCGCGGCGAACGTTTGGAGGCCGGTGATGTCGGCGGTGAACGCAAAGCCCCCGTTTCCGACCGTCAGCGGACTGTCCACGTCGACGCGCGGGATAACCGGATTGTGGCGCGACACCAACGCGTGCCGGTCGATTGCGGCGGTCTGCGCGTGGCTGTGCGACGAGAGCATCGCAAGCAGGAGTGATGGGATGAAGCGTCGAATCATCATCAATGCCCAGGCTGAAAGATTTCAACGCTTGCGCGCGGTCAATTCCGCCGGGAGGTCGGCCCGCGTAATGACTCGCGGATCGTTATAGAATTCCCGCGCGTGTTGGTTTTCGGCGGGATTCCATTTTACGTCCCAACTGAGGAAGAAGCGGGTGAGTGGAAAGTTTTGCTCGAGGCCGTCGGTGAAACGCCGGAAATCAAAGTCCCCGGGCGGATTCGACGCGCCATGCGGTCCATATTCCGTGAAGCCAAACGGCTTTTTCAGGGCAGTCAGCTCGTTGTACCCTTTGATGTGGTCGGCCTCGATATTATCGGTATAGGCGTCGAGTCCGACGAGATCGACGTAGTGGCTGCCGGGATAAAAGTCGGCGACGTGCTCGCCATGGTTTGGGCCGTAGACCCAGATCAGATTGTGCAATCCCTTCGTCTCGGTGAAATAGGTGAACATGTGCTGCCATACCTTCGCGAAGTCCGCGGGTTTTTGCGCGCCCCACCAAAACCAATGTCCGTTCATCTCGTGGAAGGGCCGCCACAAGACCGCGACGCCCGCCGCCTGTAATTCCTGGAGGCCGGCCGCGATGGCATCGAGTTGGCGCAACCACCGTTGGTGAACTGCGGTATCGGGCGCGAGGAGATCAGCGATATTGAGTCCCTTGTCGTTCAAGCCGCCGCCTTCCGGCCTCGCGGGATTGTTGAGGTGAACGCTGACGCTGACGAGTCCGCCCGCGCGCCAGTAATCCATCAACACGCGGTTTGGCTGGCGAGTATCGACCCACTTGTTTTTGAAACCGGCATAATCGACGCTGATCATTGCCGGCCAGCGACCGGTGGCGTGAAAAATCTTTTCCGGGTCAGCGAGACTGGCATCGGGGCCGTAGTTGCAAAACTGTCCGGATAAAATTTTGAACTGAGGACTCGCCTGAAGTCGCTGGAAATAACCGAGGACCGCGCGACCGCGGGCGTTTAGGTTTGCATCCGCTGGTTCATTGGAGGGACCGGCGTAAATGAGCGGAATCGAAAATGACAGGAGCGCGGCAAGGAGAACGGCACGGGGTGGCATTTGAATCTGTCTACCCTAGCGCCCTCGGCGTTGCGCGCAAGCGCCCGTTGACTGACTGTCTCTTGCTAATTCTAATCATGCAGTTGAGTGATGATGCTGCTCCGAAATGTCCGCACTAAAGGGTGGAACCCGGCCTCCGGACGGGTTGGCTTGAGCTACGCAGGAGAAAACG
>JAYVMJ010000562.1:0-4731 GCA_043759025.1 Verrucomicrobiota bacterium
GCGACGCCGCCGGCCGCCATGGATTCCCGGGCCAAACGCAAACACGGATAACGCACCTCGTCCACCGGCCGGAAATCCAGCGAGAAAATCCGGTTCAACGGGAGCGCGGCGTCGGTCCCGACCTTCGCCCGATCCGGGTAAAGCAACGCGTGCTGGATGGGAAAAGTCATCGATGGCGGACAAAGTTGGGCGAGGAGCGCGCCATCGTTAAATTCCACCAGACAGTGCACCGTGCTCTGCGCGTGCAGGACGGCCTCGCATTGGTTGGCGCGCAAACCGAAGAGGCATTGCGCTTCGATCAATTCGAGGCCCTTGTTCGCGAGCGTGGCGGAGTCGACGGTGATTTTTGGTCCCATCGCCCAATTCGGGTGTTTGAGGGCGTCCGCCGGCGTGACGTGCGCGAGCTTTTCCATCGGCCAGTCGCGGAAAGCACCGCCCGATGCGGTTAACACCAATCGACGCACGTCGTTTACGCGGTGTCCTTCGAGGCATTGGAAAACCGCGTTGTGTTCGCTGTCCACGGGTAGCAACCGGCTGCCGCTGGCATGCGCGGCTTCCATGATGAACTTGCCGGCGAGAACAAGGATTTCCTTTGAGGCGAGTGCGATGGTTTTCTTGGCGGCAATTGCAGCCAGCGCGGGTTGCAATCCGGCCGTTCCGACCACCGCGATTAGAACCACGTCACCGTCGGTCCGCGTGGCAAGTTCACTGAGGCCCTCGGGACCTCCGTAAAATTTTGTCCCGGCGGGGAAATTCCCGCTCTTTTGCGCCGCAGCGTACGCCTTCTCATCGTATACGCCAACGTGCTGAATATTCCATTTTCGGGCGATTTCGGCGAGGCGCGCGTGGTTGGAGTGGGCGGCGATGCCGACGAGTTCGAGCCGGTCGTTTTGGGCGGCGATGACGCGAAGGGTGCTTTCACCGATTGAACCGGTGGCGCCAAGCAGGACAATGCGTCGTTTGGTCGGGGCGGATATCACAAGGGACAAATGCTACATGGAAAACAAGACTGATGGCGACGAGTGATGGCGTCTCATTCCAGAAAAAGAAAAATGAAGTACGCGACCGGGGCCGTGAGAATCAGGCTGTCCGTCAAATCGAACGCTCCGCCGATTCCCGGAATGAGCGCGCCGGTGTCTTTTGTGTCGGCGCGACGCTTGACTGCGGATTCGATCAAGTCGGAAATGATGGTCACGATCGCAAGTGGCGCCGCAATCAGTGCGGCGACGGGCGGAGTCATCTCCACCGGGAACCGATCCGCCGCGAAATAGGCGATGGCCGCGCCCACGCCGGCGGAAATAAGTACTCCGCCGACGGCGCCTTCCCAGGTTTTTTTGGGGCTGATGCTTGGTGCCATTTTGTGCCGGCCGATGGCGAGACCCGTGAGCAAGGCGCCCACGTCGCAAAATTTTGAAACCGCGACGACCCACAGGCAGAGCGTGAGATTGTCGCCATTATCCGTGTCGCGCATCAGGATGCCGACGAGAAACTGCAGCATGAAGGGAATGTAGAGCACGCCAATCACGGTGGCCGCGATACTCTCGACGCGATTGCTGACGTCGCGTTCGCCGAGTGAACGCGCGCAGGAAATGATGAGCGTCGCGACGACCAGACCGGCGGGAATGCTTTGTCCGAGGTCGGGGGTCTCAAGATAGAAACCGAGATAGTAGGGGACCGCGGTCATCAGCACCCCGATGCTGACTCCCATCCAATGAAACGGCTTCAAACCCATCTTGCGGGTCATCCCGTAAAACTCGTGGAGTGTCAGCGCGGAAAGGATGGTGATCAAGCCCACCGCGGCATGGGAGCCGAGAAAATAAAGACTGCCGAGAACGACGCTCCAGAGAAGCAGGGTGCTGAAAATGCGGGAAAGCACGGTGGGGGTTCGGTGTGCGCGGCGCTCAGGCCTCGGATTTGATTTGTTCGGTGGTGAGGCCGTAGCGGCGCTCGCGTTTGTTGTATTCGTCGATGGCGGCCTGAAGATCGGCTTTGCCGAAATCGGGCCAGAATACCGGGGTGAAAATCATTTCAGCGTAAGCGCATTGGAGCATGAGAAAATTACTCATGCGCTGTTCGCCGGAGGTACGGACCAGCAAATCGGGTTCCGGTATCTCCGCAGTGTAAAGGTAGCGGTTGAAGCGTTCCCATGAGCAATCGTCCGCATTTTCGCGTCCGGCGCTGACGGCCGTCGCGTAGGCTTTTGCCGCATCCGCTACCTCAGTGCGTGAGCCGTAATTGAGTGCGAGCACCAGCGTCCATTCGGTGAAATCCTTCGTCGCTTCGATCACGCGGTTCAATTCCCGTTGCACATTCGCCGGCAGATGGGCAGTTCGCCCAATCGTAAGCAGGCGCACGCGGTTTTTGATCAGGTTGTTCAGTTCCCGTTTCAGGAAATAATCGAGCAATCCCATCAGGCCGGAAACTTCCTCAGCCGGGCGTTTCCAGTTTTCGACGGAAAAAGCGTAAAGGGTGATGTAGCGGACGCCCAATTCCCTCGCGGCATCGACCACCGTGCGGACGGTTTCAACGCCCCGGCGATGACCTTCCAAGCGGGGCAACCCGCGTTGCTTGGCCCAGCGTCCATTCCCGTCCATGATGATGGCGATGTGTTGGGGGATTTTGGCCGGGCCAGATGACGTCATGTGAAGGGCCGATTTAGGTCAGCCGTGGCAGATTTGACAAGGGGCGATTCGAGGGATTCGTTTAGACATGGCCAAACCGCTGAGCTCCGCTGAAATCGCTGACGCCGTGAGGGTTTTACCCGGGTGGAAAGTGGAAAAGAACGCGCTGGCGAAGTCCTTCAAGTTTGGAAATTTTCGCGAAGCGCTTTCCTTCATGGTGCGCGTCGGATTCGAGGCTGAGGCAATGAACCATCATCCGGAATGGACCAATGTCTACAATCGGATCGACGTTCGTTTGAACACGCATGACGCCGGCGGAAAAATTACCGCCAAGGACGTGGCGCTCGCGCAAAAGATCCAGGAAATCAGCTGGGTCGGTTAGCGCGAAAAATTCTTGAGGAATTTTTGATCTGACCGGAGTGCTTTTCGCGTTGAGGCGTGGCGATAATAGAGTCAGGTCATCGTTATGAGAGTAGCCTTCATCAGTGGGACAAGTATCGTAAACTCCAGTCTTTTTGCGGCGTGGGACGTGCGCAAAATCACGACGCCTTTCGGCGAGGTCACCTATAAAACCAAGGGCGAATTCGCGTTGATCAACCGCCACGGGTATGCTTTTCCGCTCCCGCCCCATTCAATCAACTATCGTGCCAACATCCGGGCGTTGGCCGACCTTGGCTACGAGGATATTGTGTCGTTGAATTCCGTTGGTTCGCTCAAGAAGGATCTGCCGCCGGGAACGTTCGTGTCGTGCCGCGATTACGTCGGGCTCCAACAGGGCCCCGCGACGTTTTTTGACCAGGAGCTGAAGGGCGGCGCGCCGGTGATCGCCAATAATCTCATTCCCCGCCTGATCGCGCAGCTCGCGCCGGAATTTACCGTTCATCCCGGGAAAGTCTACGTGCAGATGCGGGGCCCGCGTTTCGAAACCAAGGCGGAAATTCAAATCGTGCAACACTGGGGTGATGTCATCGGTATGACCGCCGCGCACGAAGCGGATCTCTGCACGGAATTGGGCCTGCGTTACAACAGCCTCGCGCTGATCGACAATTACGCCAACGGCCTCGAGGGAACGGAAATCGACTTCGCGAAATTCAAGGAGCTCGTGAAAGACAACCAAGCCAAAGTGAACCGGCTGTTTTCGCGAATGTTGGAGATTTTGAAATGATCAAGAGCGTCGAAGGATGGATTTCGTCACGAAGCGTGCCCCGTAGATTCGGGTGAGTTTTCGGACGGGAAATTGTCCGACGTTTCCATTCCGCCGCCGCTGCCGGGGGGGGCTGCATTGGACGCGTGCCGCGCGGCAACGTGGCCGGGCCGGATGTGCCGGAGGAGCGGTGTCCGTTTCCGTCGCCCGCACGGTTTTTCCTGAGCAGCCCGGTAGAACCAGCCCAAGGCCAGGCGGGCGACACTCACCTCATCGCCACCGCCTGATCCATCGTTCATCGGGAGGATTTCAAGGCAATCCACCCAGCTGAGTGGGCTGTTTACATCATGTAATACCGTCATACTTGACATGATGATATCACATGATAACAAGGTGGGCATGGAATACAGCACTCTAACCGAACGTGGCCAGATCTCGGTCCCGGCTTCATTGCGAAAAGCGATGAAGCTACGACCCGGTCAACAATTGATGTTCACCCCTGTTTCCGAGCGGGAATTCCGGGTTTATGTTCAGAACGACTCCCCCCCGGGTCCCCTCGCCATGCTCGGTTATGCCAGAAAACTGCGCGCTGGTCCCGGCCGGCGTTCAGACGAGTGGATGCGCGAACTTCGTGGAGGAGAAAATGCCTGATGTGGATTATTGACACATGTGTGGTTCTGGACGTTTTCGAAAACGATCCGGAGTTCGGACAAGCTTCTGCGCAGCTGCTGGAGAAATTGTTGCCTGAAGGGTTGGGCATATCCCCCGTTACCATGGTGGAATTAGCTCCCGCATTCGACGGTGACGTGACTGAGCAGAAGCGATTCCTTGATCAGGCCGGAATCTCCTTCTCCGAAGCATGGACGAGTGTTGACGCGGAGTCCGCGCATGGTGCCTGGAATGTCTATGTCCCCAGTCGTCGTCAGGAGAAATTGCCGAAGAGGCCTATTGCCGACGTCTTGATCG
>JAYVMJ010000563.1:0-3213 GCA_043759025.1 Verrucomicrobiota bacterium
GATGTGTCCGTCAGCGCGGCTGGTCAGATAATCGAAGTACCGCTGCATCGCGTCATAGTGCTGACGCAGTGGCGCATCGTCGCCGGTGAACAAATAGTGCTGCCAGGCCGCGAGAATAATCGCGCTGCCCCACTCGGGCGAATCGACGAAGCCGCCATCAAAAACCACGTACTCGGGTGCGATGCTCGGGACGAGCCCGTTGGACCGTTGCGCGGCCGCCATGTCGTTGAATCCCTTTGAGAACAAACGCCCGAGATCCCATTCGTAGCGCAACGCCGGGCCGTTCAAGTGATATTGTTCCAGCCAGCCGAGTCGTTCACGATGGGGGCAATCGGAAATCACGTGCGTCAGATTACTCAACTGCGCCCAGCGCACGAGGGTGTGGATACGATTGAATAATTCATCCGAACAGGCGAATTCCCCCGCAGCCGGCGAATCTGAATACACTACGACGCTTTCGAGCCCGTCGATGACGGGCAAATTCGCTCCCTCCGGCGTTGTGAGCTCAACTTGGAGATAGCGCGCCCCCTGATAAAAGAAACGCGGAAACCAGCTCTCGCCCGCCGGATCGCCCTTGAGCGTGTATTGCCAATAAGCGTTGCCGCCACCCACCGATCCACGATCCGCCGCGCCATTGGCTTTCACCAGTTCGGCGGGAATCATCCGCACCGTGGCGCCCGCTGGTCCGTGAACGCGCAGCCGTGGCATCATTGAAACGTTCTGTCCAAAATCGTAAACCTTGACGGCGACGGACAATTCCCGGACCGCAGCCGGAGCGAACGACTGGTGCGCCACCAGCGGTGGCGACGCCCACGAAGCACCGCGCAACTCACCGCCGGGTCCGTCCGTCACCGCCGCCTTCGTCCAGTTCGAGTCGTCGAAAGCCGGCGTAGTCCAGCCGCGTAATTCGCGCCGGGCATCGTAGTCTTCGCCACCAAATATATTCGCGTAGGTTTCCGCGCCGGGCGCCACGGTCCAGCGCTCGTCGGTGCCAACAATCTCTGCCGTGCCGTCCTGATACTCCAAGCGCAATTCGCCGAGCGCCTTCAATGGACGGTACGCGGAAACGAACTTCACATAGCGGTTAAATCCCGTCTGCACATTGTACATTCCTCCCGCGAGCGTGAGGCCGAGGGTATTCGCTCCTTCATGGAGTTGCGCGGTCAGATCATGGGTATCGTAGAGACAGGTGACGCGATAATCCGTCCAACCCGGCGTGAGCAAATGACCGGGTTCGACCGGCATGCCGTTCACTCCGAGCACATAGTGGCCGAGCCCCGAAACGTGGAGCAACGCACGTTTCAAGCCGGGTCTCACGGTGAAATTACGCCGCAACCGGAGCGAGTCACTCGCGCGTGCATTCGCCCCGGGCACACCGAGTCCATCGTTGATGGCCTTGAGCGACCACTGCGCGTCTTCCAATGAGTCCAGCGCAGTCATCTTCGCCGCCGGAGCGACGTTGCGTCCGGCTGAAATCACCTCGATCTGACTCACGATGAGACAACCTTCTCCATGAGACACACGGAGCTTCGTCGCGGTGAAACGCAGGTAACGCGCCACCACGCCATTGAGTGGCAGATCGATCACCCCGTTCCACGAATTCGTATGCTTATCCGTGGCGGCGACTTTGCGCACATCGCTAAAATCCGCGCGATCGGCCGCTTCCAATTCATATTCGCGGGGAAACCCCAGATTTTCATCCACCGTGTGCGTGATGGCGAGTAATCGCACCTCGTCAACGGGCACACTCGCACCGAGGTCGAGGGTGATCCATTTGCGCCCACCGGCATCGGTCGTCCCCAGCGAGCGATAACCCAGCTTTGCGCGCTGCCAGCGCAAAAGCGCGGGATCGCTGATCCAGTGAGCACCGGTCGACCAGTCCGACGCTCCTAAAATGCCTGCGGTCCACGTCGCCGGAGTGCTCCATGCCGACGCGTCACCCCGTTCGTCCCACACGCGAACTTTCCAAAACAATTGCTGCGAGGAATGCAGCGCGGTCCCGGCATACGACAGCCACAGATTTTCCGGGGAAGTGACGCGGCCCGTGTCCCACCAATCCCCTTTATCCTGCCGTAGCAATTCGGCGGAAGAAGCAACCAGTACGCGATAAGCAGTTTGAGCCGCGCCACGCTCTGGCGATTCCAATCTCCAGCTCAACGCTGGCCGCGCTTCATCGAGGCCGAGTGGATCGATTAACCCGCCGGATCGAAGACCCGTCACCACGGGAGCAGCCGCACACAGGCAGCTGGTGAACAGCAAAAACACAAGAAATACGCGCATGAGGGTATTCCGGGAAAACTGCGATTTGCCCGTGCGGATTCAAACATTAAGTGCGCGCTTTGCCCGGTCTCTCGTTCGGATCGCATCCGGAAAAAATTAAACTTCCATCAGACGCAAAAACTATTCCCAGCCACCACCGGGGGCTTGATAAAGCGGAATCAAATCGCGTCGCATGGCGCCGTCGCTTTGCGCGAGCGCATCCTCCGATTGCAACCGATCACGCTCGGCGTCGAGCAGGGCGTGTGAAACGGTGTCACGGTAAAAAAGAAAGGCTGGTTGCTGGCTGCTGGCGGTTGTTCTCAACCCTGAGATGGGCCTTGATCCGTCACCAATCCCAAATTGGCCGGCTTATCCCCGGGTGATCGAATGAGAATTGCTGTCCCAATCACCGAGGTGTTTGAGTTCGTTGTTATCGAATCACGCCGAGCCGGTCAGGCTAAACTCCGCCTACTCGTGTTGCGCGTCGGCCACGACGCCCGCGCCTTGCTCGGAACCATCGCGCGCACAATTTACGTCTTCGCATTCCGTCGTTGTCGTCGTCTCGCGATGATTTTCGTCGTGATGGTCCATGGCAGGTTGGAAGCGCAGTTCAGGCCGGAACCAAGCCAAAGTATCATCATATTACATCCAGCACGGTTAATTAATACGGAATGATGCAATTGATCGTGGTGGAACGCGGCCTCTGGACGCGTTTTTGGCTGCGTAACCCAAGCAAACCCGTCCAGAGGCCGGGTTCCACCGTTTGGTGAAGGGGTCTGTCGAGGAGAAACAAGGTTCAGCTTTTGGCTAAGCCAAACGATGCAATCGGAGTGGACCACGAAACACACGAATGATACGAAAAGAAGCGGTTCCGGGAAAAATCAATCCGGTTTTTATCTCACCAAACGGTGGACTGAATAGGACCATGAATCGCGGCGCATCCGTCTGATTTTC
>JAYVMJ010000564.1:0-6682 GCA_043759025.1 Verrucomicrobiota bacterium
AAACCGTCAAAGCCGGCACTGAGCGCTTGATTGTACTGAAAACCGAATGAGTCGGCATTGGTCGGGGAATTATGGTAATCGTTATAAGTGTAGTCCAAACCTGCGTAGGTTTGTCCAAGCAGTCACATCTTGCCGGTGGCCGGCACGGGATCTTGCGCGCGGGAGGTCGCCGCTAAGCCGAGCAACGTAACGCCGGCAATGAGGAGTGATTTAATGATTATAGTCTGTTTCATGGTGTTCGTTTGTTTGGTGATCGCTCCGAATCGATATTCGGAACGATGGGGTTCAATGAACCCGCGCGATCCATGAATGTTCCGCATACGAAAACTTCTCGAAATATAGGCGGCTTCTCCGGAACCCAGATCGCTCCAAATTGTCGGGTTTCGATTTTTTATTTTCCATGGTCACTTGCTAACCCATCAACCCTGAGTACGATACCGTACCATGAAAGTTACCCGCCTGTTCATTCTACTCATCGCTGCCATGTCATTTTTCACTCAATCCAATGCCGCGTCGCTCAAAGCCGGCGACGCCGCTCCCGCCATTTCCGGCGTAACTGAAACCGGCGCGAAACTCGATTTCGCGGACGTCTATAAAAACGGTTACACGCTCGTTTATTTTTATCCAAAAGCCGACACGCCGGGTTGCACGAAGCAGGGTTGCAGCTTGCGCGACGCCTACGCCGCGCTCACCAAGAAAGGCGTCACGGTTATCGGCGTAAGCCACGACAACGTCGCCGCGCAAAAAGCGTTTAAGGAAAAATACGACCTGCCCTTCACGTTGGTCGCCGACACGGATAATGTGGTGATGAAGGCTTTTGAAGTGCCGACTATTCCGATGACGAGCCTCGCCACCCGTCAGGCTTACCTCATCGACAAAAATGGGAAAGTTGTATGGGCCGACTACAAGGCTTCCACCGAAAAACAAGCGCAGGACGTGCTGGCGGAACTGAGCAAGCTCGGAGCCTGATTTTGTCCGCTTAATTCAATCGCTATTTTCGGCCGCAACAATTTGTTGCGGCCTTTTTATTTTCATAATTCCTCGTCACTGACATTCGCCAGCAACGGCGCTTCCGGATCGAGTCGCGCCCGCGCCAGCCAGTCGACCAGCAAGGGATGATGACCGGTCAGGGTTTCGTTCACCGTGGCCGCCACCACGTCGATGATCCGCACTGAACCGTCGCCCAGCCGCACGACGTTGCGATCATGAGTGTCCGCCACGAGCCACGCGCGATCACGCACGAACGCCAGTCGCGCATGATCACGATCGCAGCGCAGAAAACGCGACGGCCAGGGGATCAGCGCCCGCGGAAGGAGCGTGCTCGTGTCTGTGCCTTCGGGCAAACGCGCGCCCAACACCTGCTTGACCACCAAAACTCCTTCCGGCGTTACGCCGACCACTTCCGTCGGCATCCCGCCAATCGCATTAATCACATCCAGCTTTTCCAACAAATCCCGGTAACTTCCTGGACACGCTTCCGCCCGGAGCCCGTGGTCCTCGTCTAACTCATAGCGAAAGGTCGCTCCGATCCATTGCCCCTCGATCGGCCGGAAAAATTTATAGATCGAATCCTCATTATCCTGGAAGGCCCACGCTTCGACGCCTCCGCCGATATGCCGCAACAATGGGCTACCTTCCGCCAGCGAATCCTCGGATTCGGCCGGAAACCCAAAAAGATCCAAAGGTAAAAGCGGCAAACACGCCCGAAAAGCGCGGATGGCATCGCCCAATTCCGCCCAAGACCCACCTGTTCCTTCCAAAAGGCTTACGGCGTCTTCGGGGAGGACGAGGAGATCGCGGTCCGGATCCGTTCCAATGCCGCATTCGGTCGCTGCCGCGCGGAGGCGATCGAGCGCTTCCAATCGTCTCCCGTGATCGTGGAGAAGACATTCTTGGGCGGCAGCTTCCGGGAGTTCGGTGCCTTTGATGAGAGTTGGCCGGCCTGAGAAGTGGTCTTGCATGATTCGCCCATGCGGCACAGTCGCCGGCACGTCGCGGGAATGCAAAAACTATTTGCCCGCACCTTGTTCACAAGCAAACCCGCCGAAGCGGCGATCAAGGCCAAACGACCGCGTAACCCGCCCTGAACCGTGCCCTATTTTTTTCCCTGAAACCTATCGCTTGACACCCCCCCCTGCCTCCACTGACTTTGGACCTCTTTTTCTCATCATTTATGAAGCCTACATTCCGCCCGCACCGCAAGAAACGCGCCCGCAAGATCGGTTTCCGCGCCCGCAAGGCCACTCCTGGTGGCCGCAAAGTTCTGCTCAACCGCCGCCGCAAGGGCCGCAAGCGCCTCACGGTTGTTTGAGATGAATTTCCGCGCCGGACAACGTTTGCGGCGCAACCACGATTTCCGTGCCGTGCGCGAGCAAGGTCGCCGCATTGATTGCGGGGCCTTTCTCCTAACCTGGCGGAATCGTTCTGCCGAGCCCTTGGATGCCACGCCGCGAGTCGGCGTAGTCGCTTCCCGTGCCTCGGTGGGAAATGCAGTCCATCGCAATCGCGCGAAACGCCGCCTCCGGGAAATTTATCGTCGTCACCAAACACTCGTGCCATCAGGCCTCGATCTCGTGCTCACCGCACGCGCGGCGTTGCTCCGTTTGGAATTTGCCGACGTGGAACAACGCTTTACCCAAGCCTGCCTGAAGTTGACGCCTGCCGTGACGCCTCCGCCTCATGCCTGACTTGCCGGCTTCGCGCATTCCCTCCCTTCCTGCTCGCGCGGCGAGCGGACTTGTCTGGCTTTACCAAAAGACCGTATCGCCTGCTCTCGCCGCGTTCAATCCGACGTGCGGCTGCCGCTTTGCGCCGACGTGCTCGCACTATTCCCGTGACGCCTTTACCGCGCATGGCTTTTTCCTGGGACTGCTCTTGACCCTGCGCCGCCTGATAAAATGTGGCCCGTGGCATCCGGGCGGCGAAGATCCGGTCCCGGTCCGATCGCGGCACGTCTGCACAAAAATTTCCTCGGTTTAACTTCCTTTCTTCATGGACAAAAAGAACACAATCATCGGCGTGCTGCTTCTGGTCGCTGCAATGGCGAGCTTCTACATCAGCGCACGAGTCTCGCCGCCGGCACCGTCCCGCGCCCCGATCGTCGCTCCGACCGCCAATCCCCTCGGAAAAAACGAGGCGCAACCCGCCGCCCCTTCCCACTCGCCCGCCGACGCCGAGCTCGTCGCCAGCAAAACACCCTCGTCGGGACCGGCAAATTTCGTGACCTTGTCCAATGATTTCATCGAAGTGAAATTCACCGATCGCGGCGGTGCCATCGATTCAGTCAGCCTGAAAAAATACCCCGCCGTGCAAGGCAAACCCGCTCCCTACAAGCTCAACGCCGAGCAAATCGCGCCCGCGCTTAGTCTCACGGATTTCCCCGGCGCCGATCTCAATACGAAATACACCCTCGTCTCGCAAACGGCCACCGACATCACCTATCGCACTGTGGTCGATGGTGGCTTGGAAGTAACACGACATTACTCGATCGCGAAGGTCGCCGGACGCGACGACTATCAAGTCCGCCACGACACTACGTTTCGCAACCTGACTGACAAGTCGATGCCGCTGCCCAAGGCGGTCTTGAACCTGGGCACCGCGGAGCCGATAAACGAAAACGACTTAGGGATTAACCTGAACACCGGTTATTTCGACGGCAAGGATGCCGAGTTCGTCAGGCGAAGTGAACTGGAAGGCGGCGGCCTGCTTGCCGCCGTCGGTGCCAAGGATGGCGCCCCGTTGCCCTACATTGAACGCCCCGCGTCGATCGTCTGGGCCACGGTAAAGAATCAGTTTTTCGCGATGATCCTTACGCCGGACCAACCGGGCACTGGGGTGAAAATCGAGCGCGTCAAGGTCGATCCGCGCCAACCCGACAGTGACAAGAAAGCCTACGGAGTCACAAGCTACGCGCAGTTCGATATCAAACCGCTTGCTCCACACGCCTCTTCCGCACTTGGCGGGGATTTCTTCGCAGGCCCGAAGGAATACAAGCGCCTCTCCAACGCGGATGTTTTCAAGCATCACGAAGACAAGGTCATGCAGTTCGACTCGTCGTTCTACTACAAGATGTTCTTCACCGGCTTCGTCGCGCCATTGCTGCTGACGATGATGACGTGGATTCACTCGTGGGCGCAAAACTGGGGCCTCTCAATCATCATCACCACGCTCGTGCTGAAGACGGTGTTTCTGCCTTTCACCTTGGCGGCCTCCCGCTCGTCCAAACGCATGGCGAAACTAAATCCGCTGATGAAAGCCATGAGGGAAAAGCACAAAGACAATCCCCAGAAAATCCAGACCGAGACGCTGCGCCTTTTTAAGGAAAATAAAGTCAATCCCGTGGGCGGATGCGTTCCGATCCTCATCACAATTCCATTTTTCATCGGTTTCTACAGCATGCTGCAAAGCGCGTCGGATTTGCGCTTCGCCCACTTTCTCTGGGTGCTGGATTTGTCTGCTCCCGATACGGTCGGCCACCTCTTCGGGATTCCGGTCAATATCATGCCGCTATTCATGGGCGCGACGATGATTTTCCAGATGCGCCTTACCCCGACGCCCGCGACCGACAACGCGCAAGCCTCGATGATGAAGATCATGCCGTGGATCTTCACCATCTTCTGCTATGGCTTTCCCGCGGGATTGGCGCTCTATTCGACGATCAACGGATTATTCACCATTGTTCAGCAGACGATCATCAATCGCATGCCCGAGCCACAGTTGCCCGCCGTCAGCGGGGACGGTTTGAAGAACGTCACTCCAACGAAGAAGAAAAAAGGCTGAATAACCGAAGGGCTGAAAAGCTGAAACCGACCGTCGGACCCCGTTCAGTCCTTTCGCCCTTTTCTTCCCATGGCTGGCCATAACAAGTGGTCCAAAGTCAAACGGCTCAAAGCCGTGACCGATTCGCGCAGAGGAAAAGTGTTTTCCCGCCTGTCGCGTGACATCACCATGGCAGCCAAAACCGGCGGAGGCGACCTCGACGGCAACGCCCGGCTCCGCACGTTGGTCCTGAAAGCGCGCGAGGCGAATATGCCCGCCGAAAATGTCGATCGCGCGATCAAGAAAGGCACGGGGGAATTGCCCGGCGTAGTCTTCGAGGAGATGACTTATGAAGGCTACGGTCCCGGCGGCGTGGCCTTCGTTGTGCAATGCACGACCGACAACAAGACGCGCGCGGCGAAGGACGTGCGAGCCGCCTTCAACCAAGTGGGCGGCAACCTCGCGCAATCCGGTGCCGTGGCCTTTCAATTCCTTCACGCCGGCCAGTTCCTCGTTTCCAAGGAAAAAATTGCCGAAGATAAATTGATGGAACTCTCCCTGGATTCGGGCGCGGACGATGTGATCACGACCCCCCAAGGGTATGAAATACGCTGCAACATCCACGCGTTCGACCGCGTGGCGCATGTCTTTGAAAAGACCGGCATTCATACAGAGCACGCTGAAATTGCCCGCATACCCGTGTCCACCGTGACGGTGACCGACCCATCCGTTGCGAGCTCCATCGAGAAATTGCATGAGGCGCTCGAGGAGCTCGATGACGTCCAAGCCGTATTTTCCAACGAGGAACTGACTGATGCTTTGGGCGAGAAGGTTTAGCCTCCGGAATTCGCCGCACTGCACTCCGCAGACAGAAAGTTGACCGCTTGCGACTTTGCCAAGCCTATCTATTTTTGCCCGATGAACTATCTTCGTTTTCTATTTCTGGCTGCATTTATAGCGACGGCCCTTCGCGGCGCTGAAGTCGCAAGGATTACCCCGGAAGTCGCCGCACAAAAAATTGCTGAGGGAAAAGCCGTCTTGGTGGACGTACGCGAACCTGCCGAATGGAAAGCCACGGGCGTTGCCGCACCGGCCGTATTGCTGCCGAAAAGCGATTTCGACGGACCGCAGAAATTGTGGGCGAAATTTCTTGAGGAAAATCGCGGCAAGGAAGTCATCCTGTATTGTCACTCCGGCCGGCGCGCCGCAGCCGTCGCTACTGCGCTCGCAACCCAGGGTGTCAAGGTCGCCAACGCCGGTGCTTTCGCCGACTGGCAATCGGCCGGGTTGCCCACGCGGAAAATAGCTCCGTAAGCGCGAAAGCAAGTCGTGGCGGAATTGTACCAATCGCCCGAGATAAATGCCTCAATGGTACGGGCCGTTGTCCTCTGCAAGGACCTCACCTCAACGAGGGCGGTTGGGGGCAACCGCCCCTACCGTTTCAACCATGCACAAAGTCTAGAAATTACGGACGCTGGAATTACTCCATCTTCGCCCCGGCTTTGATCCAAGCGGCAAGGACGGCGCGTTCCTGTTCGGTGATCTGGGTTACGTTAGCGAGCGGCATGATTCGCGTGACGATTACCTGCTGATAAATCCGCGGCGCGTTTTGCACGATGTCCCGCGGCGTATGCAATAACACTCCGGCCGGCGACTGGGTGATGCCCGGAAAAGTTGGTTGCGGCGAATGGCAAACTACACACCGCTGACCTATGATCGCACGGACACGGTTAAAAGTCACCGCGCCTTCGACCGGGGGCAAAGGCACGATCCGCGGCTGCGTCCACCAGGCTACAACTCCGAGAAGCACGGCGCCGAGCACAGGATATTGCCACGCGTAAACTCCCTTATGCTTGCGGTTGAAAAAATGGCGGATCGAAACTCCCGCCGCCGCCATCAGCATCAGGATCGCCCAGTTTTGCGG
>JAYVMJ010000565.1:0-2734 GCA_043759025.1 Verrucomicrobiota bacterium
AATGCATCGACAAGCTTACGGCCTATAAAACCGGTAGCGCCGGTAACGAGTACCGCACCGCCATCAGGGCCACTGGACATAATCTATAGACAGGGAAAGATTAATGCGAAAGTTCTGTAAGACCCACGTCGGAATCGAAATAAGGAAGCTCTGATTAATTCAAAAATGCAGGGTGCGCCCTGCGCACCGATCGACGAAATGGTGCGTGGGACGCACCCTACATCGAATTATTCAGAGGTTCCTTAAGAGTTGTCATCCCCGCTCCCGATTAAACATTCGAGGGCAAGCTTTAGCGGGGATCCGGTTTTTTGTACAGGCTTACCGAAACTCGAATTTCACGGGAGAGACCAGCGCACCGAAGTGCTCGCACCAGATCACCACGTGAGGCGATTCACACCAGACCGCATCCGCTATAAACAGTTTGGAGCAGGTTGATAATCTTACTTCTTCATCCTGTCGATTTCCTGGTTCGGAGGACCGAGGAATTTCTCGGTGTTCTCCATCCCCGTGGAGGTCAGATTGAAGATGAACACGACGACGTACGCGATGGCCACGAGAATCAGGCCGGCGGTGATCAATTTCAAGGCAAGCTTGAGATTGAAATAAGCCAGCACGACCACAACACCCAAAATGACCACGGCGGCATAGGGATAGGCGGCGACAAGATCGAGCGCTTTCTGCACCAGGCTTTCCGGATTCATGATGGTATGAATACTATCGCGATCAATTGGTGGTTATCCAGCCAACCCGAATGGGCGGCTATTCCACTTCCCGCGCCGCGGCGCGGTAGTTGCAGAATTCGCAGGCGGCGTTGTGCGGCGGGATGTCGTCTGACGACAAGCAGCGTTGGGCGGAGACGATGCAATCCTCCACCCAGCCGTCATCGCCAACGTAGGGAATGATTTTCACGGAGAATTCGAGCTTGCCGTCGAAGCCGTCACGGTCGCGACGGCCGTTGCAGTAGACAAAGTAACCGGTCGCGGAAACGGTCAGGCCGTTGCGCCGCAGCAGCCATTGGTAAATCTCCATCTGGCGCTTATAGGAAATCTGCCAGTCGGCGTCGATATTGACCTCGCCGTCCTTGCTGGTGGCTTTGTAGTCCACCACGCTCACTTTGCCCTTCGGATCGATCCACAGATCATCCACCGCGCCGGTAATGATCAGGTTGGTGGCCGCGTGGTGGTGCGTCACGCCCTTGAAGTTCTCGCGCCACTCCTCCAGCCGGGCGTCGGCATACGGGATCGCGTCGATCCCATGCGCCTGCATCAGCGGGTGCGGTTGCGCCTGCGCCCGGTAGCGGTCAAATTCCTTCTTGAGCAGGCGATCCACGGCGGAATTGAGGTTGAACGGCGGCCCCGAGGGCTGCCCTATCCCCAACCGCCGGTCGAGAAAAAAGCAGCGCGGGCAATTCAGAAAACTTTCAATTTTGGAGCGCGACAATTTAAAGGGTTTCGCGGTACCCGGGATGTAGAGGTTGCGAGTGCGCTTGACGGGGATGGAAATCGACATGGGCAAAATAATTACATTTCTCTCGTGCCGTTTCCGTCAATTATCCGTTCTTACTTGTAGGCAATCGCCGCGCTGCACGGCCCCGCCAGCGGCAGGACCTCGTAGCGCTTGAAGCCGGCCTCTTGGCACCAGCGCCAGAAATCCGCGCCGGTGAAGTCGAAGGCGTCGCCGAACTCGATGAGCATGTTCAGCGACATCATGAGGCCGAAGGCGTTTTCGCGCCGGTCGTCGTCGATGAGGTTCTCGATCGCGATGAAGGCCCCGCCGGGAGGCAGCGCCTCGTAGGCCAGCCGGATGAGGTGTTTTTTCTTTTCCAGGTTCCAGTCGTGCAGGATCATGCCCATCGTGACGATATCGGCTTTCGGCAACGAATCCTTGAAGAAATCCCCCGATACCACTTTGACCCGGTCGGATAATTTTTCCTTCTCGATCCATTTTTTGGCGATCGGTTCCACGGGGGGAAGATCGAAGGTCGCGCACTTTATATGCGGGTGTTGCCCGGCCACCAGGCTCGACAGCAGACCGGTGGCGCCGCCCACGTCGCACAGGGTTTTGTATTTGGAAAAATCGAATTTCATGGCAAACGCCTGAAAATTGCCGAACGAGATGCCGCGCATGGCGCTCATGAACTGCTCGAGCCGCGGGATGTCCTCGTACAACACTTCAAACATGGGCTTCTGGCTGTGCTTGATCTCGTTCTGCGGTTGGCCCGTCTTGAGCGCGGGGCCGAGATCGTTCCAGAAGCGGAACAGGCGCTGATTGGACATTTCGAGTATGCCGCCGACGTACGAGGGCTGGTTTTTATCGAGGAACATCCCCGTTTCCGCCGTATTCTTGTAAAGGCCCTGTAGCCCCGAGCCCGCGCGCTCCAGGAATCCCAGCGCCACCAGGCAATCGAAGAAATCCCAGATACCGCGCGGGTGCAGCCCGAGCTTCTTGCCCAGCGCCTCGCCGGTCATGGCCTTGTCGCCCAACTCGGTGAATACTTCCAGCTCCACCGCCGTCAGCAGCACCTTGGAGCCCCAGTACCCGAAACCTGTTTGCAGAATACGCGATGGATCCAATGCGACGTTCATGTTTTTCCTCCGCTCCTCTGGATTATCGATATCCGACCGACTGCGGGACAACTACGGCAAGAATGATCTTTATATCACCGCGGTTGTTATGGCTCAATGATAAAAGCCGGAGCGAAACACATGACGCATGAACCATGGGGTCAAGCGTC
>JAYVMJ010000566.1:0-5169 GCA_043759025.1 Verrucomicrobiota bacterium
ATCCGGCTCCGGACGCGCCAGCCACGCACGATCCTTGGGATCGTGACAGAGAACAAATCCCGCCCCGACGCACTCCTGAACGGTGCCATTGATTTCCATGAAAACCCGCCCGGTTTCACACAACTTTGAGGCCGGAACCCCGCGGGATTGATTCAATTTGAGCGACTCCAACATTCCCAGGATCAAGGTCGGCCGCAGGTGCGACTGATCGTCGACAAACGGATTCGAGAGCGCCAATTCCTCCGCCGCTGCCTGCGACACCCAGGTCGACAGTTCCTTTTGGGAGCGCAGGGTGTAGTTAACAACCTCGTGGAAATGCTGACCGACGAAATAATCGGTCGCCTTGCGATTGAAAATCACGATCGGATCGTCATCGCCGTCGATGAGCGCCGGGCCGGTGCACAGCGCGGGCGGAACGCGCTCCGTGCCGTAAATCCGCAACACTTCCTCAACCAGATCGATCGGGCGATCAAGATCGGAGCGGTAACTCGGAACCTTCACATTCCACTCGAGACCGTGGCCATGGTTCTTTTCGCCGCTCGTCGAAAGATTCAACGCTTCCAATGAAGCCTTAATCTCGTCGTCGCTCACGTGAAAGCCGAGCTTGGAACGGATGTATTCCGCACCTACCACGATTTCCCGCTGCCAGGGGCGCTCACCGCCCACCTTAAACGCCGGTCCAACGACGGCACCGCCGGCGGTTTCCAACACCAAATCGACCAGCCGATAAGCCGCTTCGAGCGTGCTGTGCGGGTCAACGCCGCGTTCGAATCGATAGGCGGAATCCGAGGAGAGTCCCAGACGCTTGGACGTCCAGCGAATCGACTGAGGAAGAAAATAGGCGGCCTCGATCACGATATCGGTGGTGGAAGAATCGACCTCGGCATTGGCACCGCCCATGATACCGGCGACAACCAACGGCTGGGAATCGTCGGCGATGACCAACATGCGGCTGCTCAGCGCGCGTTCCTTGCCATCGAGCGTGGTGAGTTTCTCTCCGTCCGCCGCGCGGCGAACCACGATCTTATTTCCACGAATCTTCTTCGCATCGAAGACGTGCAGCGGCTGCCCCAGTTCGAGCATCACGAAATTTCCCGCATCGACGAGATTGTTGATCGGGCGAAGGCCCACCGCCTTGAGCCGCTCCTGCATCCACGCGGGACTGGGGCCGACTTTGACCCCCGTAACCACCAACGCCGAGTACAACGGGCAGTCCTCGGGAGAATCCACGCGCACCTCCGACAACCAATCCGGCCGCTGCGTGCTACCAATCGCACCGCGGAATTTGATTTCGGGAAAACGAACGTCCGTGCGAAACCACGCCGCCAGTTCGCGGGCGATGCCCATGTGACTGAGCGCATCGGGACGATTGGGCGTGATCTCAATATCGAACACGGTATCGCCGCCGGGAATCGCGACGTTAATCGGGGTGCCGACCACCGTCGACGGGTCCAACAGCAGCAACCCGGCGTGCTCGCTACCCAACCCAAGCTCGTCGGCCGCGCAAAGCATGCCATCAGATTGCTGGCCGCGAATCTTGGATTGTTTGATTTTGAAATCACCTGGCAAAACCGCGCCGGGGAGCGCGACAGGAACATGATTTCCCGCGTCGCAGTTGGGCGCGCCGCAAACGATCGTACGCACGCCGCCATGCGCAGATCCCACATCGACGGTGCAAACGGAAAGCTTGTCGGCGTTGGGATGTTTATCACGGGTCTTGATTTCGCCCACGACCACGTTTTCGAGGAGCGGCAGGCCGGTGTTGACCACACCCTCGACCTCGAAACCGAGAAACGTGATGGCACGCTTCAACTCGTCGACGGAAGCATTGAGCTGTAGATATTGGCCAAGCCAGTTGCGGGAAATTTTCATGGAAGGAAGTAGTGAGTAGCGGGTAGCGAGCAGCGAGTAGTTTAGGAGGAAATGGGATTCATTCCGTTGATATAGCCATGAAACAGACGTGAAACTTCTTCCAAATCGGCCTGTAGTTTGGTCGTGTCCGCGTAGCCGAGATCGTGGGCTAGAATTAATTGGTAGAGACACTCATCGGCTGAGGCCTGCGCCATATTGTAGAATCGTAGTTTGTCGGGCTTCGTGCGTTTTCGAAAGCCCTCGACGAAATTGGAAGGTACGCTGGCCGCGGCTCGCCTAAGCTGCGACGTGAGCGCAAAGAGCTCATGCTTGGGAAAGGATTCCGTAACGCGATAGAGCGCCAAAGTAAACGCATGTGCTTTTTGCCACACGATTACCTCCCGAAAAGACTGTGATTTGTCGGCCATGCTCGCTAGTCGCTACTCACTACTCGCTACTTCCCTCAGGAAAATTGCTTCAGGAAGCGGAGGTCGTTCTGGTAGAAGTAACGGATGTCATCGATGCCATACATCAACATGGCCAGACGCTCGAGGCCCATGCCGAAGGCGTAGCCGCTCCACACCGCCGGATCGTAACCGACACCTTCGAAAACGGCGGGGTCGACCATGCCGCAACCACCGATCTCGATCCACTCTTTGTTCACCTTGGGCAAATGCTGCGCCGAAAGATCAACTTCGAAACTTGGTTCCGTATAGCCGAAGTAATGCGGACGGAAACGCGTCTTGGTGTCCTTGCCGAGCAGCGAGGCGAAAATGTAATCCAACAGCGCCTTCAAGTCGCGGACCGTGACGTTTTTGTCCACGTACAAGCATTCGATTTGGTGGAAATTCGCGCTATGGGTCGCATCACTCGTATCGCGGCGATAAACGCGGCCCGGCGATACCATGCGAATAGGGGGCGGCCCCTTGAGCATCGTACGGATTTGCACCGACGATGTATGCGTGCGGAGCAAGTACTTCTCCTCTGGAGTTTTTTTGGTGACGTTGCCGAATCTCGCCGCTTCGGAAAAATAGAAAGTGTCCTGTGCGTCGCGGGCCGGATGATCGGGAGGAGTGTTGAGCGCATCGAAACAGTAGTACTCCGTCTCGACCTCCGGGCCTTCGACCACGGTAAAACCCGCCTTGCGGAGAATCCGGCACATCTCTTCCCGAACCAGCGTGAGCGGATGATAAGTGCCGCGAGTAGGATCGGGTGACGGCAGGGTTGGATCGACCGCCGGCCCCAGTTGGGCGGCAATTTCGCCTTCGGCAATGCGCGCCAAAGCTCCGTCCAACTGGATCTGCAATTGAGCCTTCGCCTCGTTGATCAATTTGCCCATTGCTGGACGCTGTTCCTTCGGGACGCTGCCCATTTGCTTCATCAATGCGGTCAATTCGCCGTTGGGGCCGACATAGCGGGCCTTGGCGGCCTCGAAGTCAGCGCGCGTCTTTAGTGCAGCCAACTCTGAGGCTGCCTTGGCAAGGAGTGCGGAAAGGGTGTCTTGCATGAAAGTTTCGGAATTAACCACGGATTGGAGGGATGATCACGGATAAACTGCGGACACGATCATTCTGAGATCCAGACGAAGGCCCGAGCTTGGAGTGGGATTTCAAAGTACACCTTCCGCAGCCGTATCGATAGCGGGAAAGAAAAAGGACGGGCTCACTGGGAGACCCGTCCTTTAAAAAATGGTTTGAGACCATGAAAACGAGCCGTTTGCGGCCCGCGTGTGCTTTTGTTCCTTAAGCCTTGGCGGCACTGGCCTTGGTCTTCAAGGCGTCCTGCGCGCTCTTGATCAGCCCGCTGAACGCGATCGCATCGGCAATCGCGATTTCGGAAAGCTGGCGCCGGTCGAGCTGGATATTGGCGGCCTTGAGACCTTCAATGAAGCGGCTGTAGCTGATGCCAGCTTCGCGGCAGGCGGCATTCAAACGCACGATCCAAAGGCCGCGCATATTGGCCTTCTTCTTCTTGCGATCGATGTAGGCGTATTGCCAGGCATGCTGGACCGCTTCCTTGGCGTAGCGGAACAGCTTGGATTTGTTACCGAAATAGCCCTTGGCGTATTTAAGTACTTTTTTGCGGCGCTTGCGCGACGCGGGTGCATTAGTTGTACGAGGCATGTTTTATTTGGTGGTTTGGGCGCCGGCGGGTCGTCTCGTTAGGATTCACCCGCCTGGCGAAGTTACGGTTTTGGCTTCAGGCTTAGCGGAGGCCGGTCGGCAGGCAGCGAAGGAGAGGCGCGGCATGGCCGGGAGCCACCAGCTTGTCACGGGAAGCACGACGTTTGGATTTCGTGCTTTTCGCGGCGAGCAAGTGACGGAACCCCGGAGTGCGACGAATCAACTTACCCGTACCGGATATCTTGAAGCGCTTGGCCACGGACTTTTTTGTCTTTTGCATGAGTAGAGTGGACGAAAACAGAGCACGACCCTGCCCTTGGCAAGCGTTTTGTCCGACAAAAATGGAACGAGGAAGGAAACGCTTCCGTTTCCATCCAACCCCGGGATACCGTGGTCAAAAACGCGTCGCCCTCGGCTGGCAAAAACAGGGTTTCGGAAGCGCAAACGGCCCAATCACTAGTGAACTTTGAATTCATTAGCGAAAGTGATGATATCGAACCATGTTTGGATCGCACGTCTCAAATTCTACGGAATCCGCAGCTGAAATAAGTAGCCCACCGTCATGGTAGCGGCTAGCAAATGAAGAAGAGCGAATCCGATTCCGTCGGAATGCCGCAAATGGGGTTGACAAGCCCCAACGGTCAATAACGTTCCCACTCCTATTTTTGACGGCTTCCTAGCTCAATGGTAGAGCAGTTGACTCTTAATCAATTGGTTCCGGGTTCGAGTCCCGGGGGAGCCACCAAATTTCGTTTTTTCCCAGTCATTTTATCCTTCTGTGCACAGCGTGACGCCGGTGTAGCTCAATGGTAGAGCACCTGTTTTGTAAACAGGCGGTTGCGGGTTCGAATCCCATCGCCGGCTCCAGTTTCAGTCGTTGGGTGCGATTTCACTACGAATTCAAATCTCCGGCGAAAATCAAATTGTTCACTGCCCGATTGTGTAATGGTAGCACAAGCGACTCTGACTCGCTTTGTCTAGGTTCGACTCCTAGTCGGGCAGCCAATGATTTTGATGTTCAAAAAACCCTTCAACTATTTTTCCGCATTTTCCCCGCGCGAACAAGAATGCGCATTGACAGGATAAAGTGAATCTCAGCACCATTTGCTTCCCCTCAATTTCTTAGTTATTTTGCGTAGTCCAACCCCCCCTTTTTTCGCAGCACCGGTTCCCCAACTGCCGGTCTCATTCAAAT
>JAYVMJ010000567.1:0-8244 GCA_043759025.1 Verrucomicrobiota bacterium
GTTGCACCTGCATCGGGCACGCTACGGGAAGCGGTTTCGGCGGTGAGGTTGGCGTTCGTCAAAAGCAAGGATTCCCACAGGCTATTTGCCGTGAGCGACACCGTGTACGACAAGACACCGGTGCTGTCCAAAATACCCCATGCATTTAGCGCGGTAGTAGTGCCGACGTTCAAAACGCCGAAAAAAGATCCGTGGGAAAGACTATCTGTGCCCATCGTAATCGTGAAGCTGTCAAGCGTTTCTCCCACAAGAGTGAATACTGCATTCGCAGAAGTAATGGTTTCGGCAGCCGGATTGTAGCCAGCGAGCGTAAACTGGCCCGTATACGAGGGATTGAAAACATCCAGCCCTACGTTGGCCGAATTATTGTCCATATAGGTGTTGGCTTGAACGCTCGAGGCGACCAAGAGAGCGGCGAATATGCCGAGGATTTTTTTCATAAGATTGAGAGGTGGATTGTTGGGTTTGGGAATTAGTGAAAACCCTTGACGATTGTTAATGCAAACGCCGTGCCATTTTCGCCTTTACGTTTTATTTAATCATAAACAATTAATCTATAATGATATGTGGATGCGTATTATAGCGCATAGACGGCCATATTAATTTTCCCTCGTAAAGATGTAAGTTTATCCGACGTTTTTTGACTGAGAAACCGGTTTTTTTTATCCGTCGTTGTAGCCGACGGGAAGGGGAGGTTGCCGGCAGTCGGTTCCCCGTAAAAAATCGATCGCGGGTAAAATTATAACCGTTCGGCGACATAGCGGAGGATATCGTTCCGGCCCACTTTTGTTTTGGCTGAACTCGCGAAGATCGTGGGGGTGGGATCGAGATCTGCCAGCACGGTTTGTTTGAACCGCGTCATGCTCGACTGAGTTTGCGACGCGGATTGTTTGTCGATTTTAGTGAAAATCAGGGCGAAGGGGATTTCGTTATCCACCAGCCACTCGATAAAATCGACGTCGATGGCCTGGGGTTCGTGACGCGAATCGATAAGCACGAAGACCCCGGCTAGATTTTCTCGTCCACGCAAATAATCGGCGACGGCCTCGTTAAAGTCGGCCCGTTCGGTCTTCGCGACATGCGCATACCCGTAACCAGGTAAATCAACTAGGCGCCAGTTGCGGTTGATGGCGAAAAAATTCATCAGGCGCGTCTTTCCTGGTAGATCCGATACCTTCGCCAGACCCGCCTTTTCAGTCAGCATGTTGATGAGCGAGGACTTCCCGACGTTTGAGCGGCCAATGAAGGCGAACTCCGGGAGGGCAAGCCGCGGACACAAATCGAGAGTGGGTGCACTTACTTCAAATACGGCGGATTGGATTTTCATGTTCGAGGAGAGTGAACCGGTGAGTTCGGCGGATACCTTTGGTTTTCGCGACAAGCGGCTGAACTGCGATGCAAATAATTCTTTTTCAGTGAAGGGGAAACGGCACTCCCGAGATCGCCGTGGTGGGCGACCGGATCTCTATAGCTCAAGTTTTACGGGAAAAATGCGCACTGCCGGAATATCCAAGATAATAGTGCCTGCTAGCAGCGGCGGGTATTAACTGAACTATTGTCGTCTAAGTTGGTCCAATTCATAGATGGGCTGCTACTGCACCCGATTTGCCTTCTGAATCGTATCAACCTTACCCCCGCTTTCATGAAGATCTTTCTCCGTCTGATTTTGAGCCGACTATTCGGCAGTGCGGGTTTGGCGCTCCTCTTTTTTGCCGGATCGCGCCTTGCGGCCACCACTGTGATTCCGCCGGACTTTGACCAGCTGGTTAATGATTCGGATTACATCATTCGTGCGGTGGTCAAATCGGTGGATTCGGAGTACCAGACGACAAACGGCGGCGGGAAGAAGATTGTCACCAAAGTTGCCTTGGATGTTAAGGAAGTGATCGCCGGAACTCCGCCGAAGGACGTCGTTCTGGAAATGTTGGGGGGTCGCGTCGGCGACGAGCGGATGGTGGTGGAAGGCGCGCCTACTTTTAAAGTGGGTGACGAAGATATCCTGTTTGTGCGTGGCAACGGGCATACGATTGTTCCTTTGGTCGCGATGATGCACGGCCGCTACCCGATTCTTCGCGAGGCTGGGACCGGCCGGCAGTACATGGCGCGCGACAATCGAATGCCGCTGACGGCCACGGCAGAAATCGCGCAGCCGATCACGAAAGCTGAGGCTGCGACCGCCAAAGCGCCCGCGAAGGCTGCGTCCCAAGCGATGACACCGGAGGAATTCATCCAACAGATCAAGTCGGCCGTAAACCCCCGCTATGTTCGTACGAAATCTTAATTATTTCCTGCGCGTCGTGGCCATCGTCGTGGCCATCGCTTTTTGTAGCGGTCGCGCCCGGGCGTATACTTTTATCACTGATGACAGCGGGATTTACGTGGTGACGTGGAATCCGGGGACAGTGTCCTTAAACCTGAAGATGCCTGCGCCGACAGCCCCGCTCACCGACGGGACCAATTACAACACTAGCGTGCAGGCGGCGATGCAGGCATGGAATGGCTATCTTGGAACGTTGCAGCTCACCTCCCAAATCCAAGCAGCGGGATCGGTGACCAATGGCAATGGAATCAACGAAATCGCCATGGATACCAAGGCGGGCGGCGAGGATTTCGGGACCAACGTGCTCGCGATAACCCTTTCCTATTCGCAGGGCGACACCCGCGTCGAATCCGATCTCGTTTTCAACACTGCGTACACTTGGGATTCGTATCGTGGCCCACGCAATGGTCGGACGGCGATCGATATCCGACGCGTCGCCATCCACGAACTTGGACACGTGCTGGGGCTGGACCATCCGGATCAGGCGTCTCCGCCGCAAACGGTGAATGCGATTATGAACAGCAAGATTAGTGACATCGATACGATGCAGCCCGATGATATTGCCGGTGTGCAGGTACTTTATGGTTCTCCCGGATTTGTCCCGGCGAATAACAATTTTGCCAACGCCACTCCGATCACGTTGACCGGTGCTTCGACACAAGCTACCGGCACGAATGTCGCTTCCACGAAAGAAGTCGGGGAACCGAACCACGCGGGAAATACCAATGTCCATTCGGTCTGGTGGAAATGGACCGCAGCTTCCGGTGGTTCGGCGACGATTACCACCCTGGGGAGTAATTTCGACACGGTGCTCGGAGTTTATACCGGTTCAACGGTTTCGTCGCTCACTCAAGTCGCGGCCAATGATGATGTCGAAGCAGCGACCTCTGCGAACAACTCCGACCCGAAGCGCATTCGCACCAGCACGGTGACTTTCAATGCAACTACCGGAACCACCTATTACATCGCGGTCGATGGTTGGGGCGGAGCGATGGCGTCGATTGTCTTAAACCTTTCGTTTGGACCGACCGGAGGCGGGGCGATCCCCAGTATTACCACGCAGCCGGCCAATCAAACCACGACCCCCGGTGGAAGCGCGAGTTTCACGGTCACGGCTGACGGCAATCCGACGGGCTATCAGTGGTCCTTTAACGGTTCCACCATCGCGGGCGCCACCAGCGCAACCTACACCATTAACAACGCGCAATCCGCGAACGCCGGTAATTATCAGGTCGCGGTCAGCAACGCCTCGGGTACCGGTACCGCCACGAGCAGTGTAGCGACACTCACCGTCGCAGCGACGCCCTTGCTTGGTGGAATCGTTACGACCGGTCACGACGTGGCGTTTTCCGCGGTCGATGGCGGGGGTATTCAATGGCAGGTTTCCGCCGATGGCGGGACGACATGGACCAATCTGGTCAATGGCAGCACCTATCGCGGGGTAAATACCAGTACCTTGGAAGTCTCCGGTGCAACCCCGGCCTTGAACGGAGCGCGTTATCGCTACGTGACCACCTCAAGTGGCGGTTCCTCGACCAGTAATTCGGTTGCCCTTACTGTCGCACCGGCGTTTTTCCCGTTTCCGGTGGGAGTGGCCGTGGACACTTCCGGAAATGTTTACGTCAGCGATACGTCAGCGGATACGATTCAAAAAATTTCTTCCTCCGGTTCAGTTACCACGGTTGCTGGCTTGAGTGGCCAGACCGGCACTGCCGACGGCGGCGGGACGGCGGCACTCTTCAATGATCCGATTGGAATCTTTTCAACTTCCGACGGCACGCTGAGCGTGACAGACAATGCCAACGCCACCATTCGCCGCATTACTTCCGCTGGCGTGGTAAGCACGTTTGCTGGTTCGACCGCAACCCGTGGCAACAACGACGCCACCGGTACGGCTGCGACTTTCTCGTCGCCGATCGGCATCGCGCAGGATGCGAGCGGCAATTTGTACGTCGCCGACGCGACGAACAATACGGTTCGCAAAATCACCTCAACCGGCGTCGTCACAACTCTCGCCGGCAGCGCCGGGGTTGCGGGCACGACGGACGGTTCCGGTAGCGCTGCGCGTTTCAATCATCCCACCGGTTTGACCGTCGATGGCTCGGGAAATATCTACGTCTCGGATTCCACCAACAACACGATTCGGAAAATCACCTCGTCGGGTGCGGTGACCACGCTCGCCGGACTGGCGGGCGTGATGGGAGCGGCCGACGGAACCGGCAACGGCGCATTGTTCAATAATCCGGGCGGACTCGCCGTTGATGGTTCGGGCAATATCTATGTCGCGGATACCGGAAATTCAGCGGTCAGAAAAATCACCCCAGCGGGCGTCGTTCGATTGCTGGCCGGATTGCCGGGCGTTGCGGGCCTGAAAGATGGCACCGGCTCGGACGCTTGGTTGAATCAGCCCAAGGACGTGGCGGTTGATTTCAGTGGATCTGTCTACGTGGCTGACACTGGTAACGCGACGATTCGCACGATAACCGCGGCGGGGGTCGTGACCACTCTCTCTTTGACGCAAGGCTCATCTTCCAATCCATCCAACCCGACGCCTCCGCCAGCTACGACTCCCACCACGCCGACTCCCACCACGCCGACACCGCCGAGCTCGAGTGGCGGCGGAGGAGGTGGCGCGATGAATGGATGGATTGCCATTGGGCTCGGCTTTAGTTGCCTCGTGCGGTGGATCACCAAAAAAAGCTGACGACCGGACCGGCGTTCCCATGGATGACGCTGGCAATGGCGTTGCTGGCCACCGCCGCGCTCCTTTTTGAATCGGTCTCGAGCGGTCTGATTTATGATCGCGCGTTAATTTTCAAGGGGCAGTTCTGGCGGCTTTGGAGCGGACACGCGGTTCACTTTGGACTGAGCCATTTCACGTGGAATCTCGCGGTCTTTTTACCCTCTGGTATTTGGCTGGAGCGTTTATGGCCGGCCACGACGCGATGGTTTTACGCGCTTTCGCCGCTGATTATTTCCGGCGCGCTGTTGCTGCTTGATCCCACGCTGGCGCGTTACGCGGGGCTCTCTGGCATCGCGACGGGGATGCTGGTGCTTCTGGCCTGTCTTCAACTCGGCCGGCGCAAGGAGGAGCCGGCTTGGTTTTGGGTGAGCGCGCTGGCTTTGGTCGCGATAAAAATTGGCGTCGAACTGTTCACCGGTGCGCCGGTGTTTGTCAGCGGATTTGGCGACATCCGCACGGTTCCGTTGGCGCACATTTTCGGAATCATCTCGGCCTTGGTCTTTTGGTTGATCGCGCTGCTCGCGAAAAAAACCACGGCTCGCCGGTGACGCGTTTAGTGAAAACTGGCGCTCACCTGTAACACCGCCGACACGATCGCGTAGGCGATAAAGCCGACGAAGGAAAACGCGAAGAGCAATACCGTGCTGGAGATCACGGTGGTGAGTCCCTGCAGCCGGCGCGTGTGGGCGTCGGCGTAATTGCGCGCAATGTCGCGCAGGCACGGTGCGAGCTGTCCAGTGCTTTCGCCCACGGCGAGACGGTCGAGCACGAGATCAGCCATGTAACCCGTGCGCGAAAGTGCGACCGAGAGTGTTTCTCCTTCCAGCACGCGATCCGTCGCCGTGCGCAACGCCGCCTGCACTGTGCGATTGCCGACGGTGCGCTCCGTTAATCGCAACGCCTCGGCGGGATTGATTCCGTTTTGGAGGAGCACGGCGAGGGTTTGGGAAAAGTTGAGCAGCGCTGAATCAATCACGAGACTTTTGATTCCCGGGATTTGGACCAGCCAGGCGTCCGTGACTTTGTGCCCGGATTCGGTGTGCCGCCAGCGCCAGAGTAGAAGCGCGCAAAATACGGCCAGCGGCAGCAGGACGATGCCATAACGCAGAAGCACTTCCGCCGAGTTGACGAGGAGTTGCGTGGCGAAGGGCAGTTTTCCGCCGAGCGAGCTGAGCAGCGACTTAAGGCGCGGCATCAGGTAAACGACGAAGAAAAGAATCACGCCGAACGCCACGATGCACACGAACACGGGATAGATCATCGCGTTGATCAATTTCTGCCGCAATGCGCGCTGCTCGGTGTGGTGCGAAATGAGGCGTTGCAGCACGTCGTTCAAACTGCCGGTCGCCTCCGCGGCGCGTACGAGGCTGATTGTTTGCCGGTCGAAAACGGTGGGCATTTCCTCCATCGCTTTTGAGAGGGGTTGTCCTTCGCTGAGACGTTCCCAGACGGCGGCGCTCAGTCCGCGCAGGCTTTTGTCTTTGAGACGCAACGCGAGCAGTCGAACCGCTTCGCCGGCGCTCAGACCACTCGAGGTCAACTCGGACAATGCCTGCAAAAAAGGCAGAAAGTGGGCGCGGGAAAATGGGGCGGCGTTGCCGCTGACGAGTGAAAATGCGCTGGGTTTGCCTGGGGCCACCGGTGTGGTCACGGCTTTTCCGCTGGCCGTCAGTTCGGTGAGTTGCAGCGGATGCAGTCCGCGCGCGGACAAGAGCCGGAGCGCGTCCTTGCGCGACGCTGCAGTGACTTCATCGGTGGCAGTGCGACCGGCCGAGTCGCGGGCGCTGTAGGCAAAGCGCGGCATCTTCAGAGCTCGGACACGTTGATGACCTGCAAGACTTCCTCCAAGGTCGTGAGGCCGGCGCGAACCTGATTCCAACCGGATTGAGCGAGGCTGTGCATGCCTTGTTCCCGGGCGCATTGCACGAGCGCGCGCGTCGGTTCGCGTTTTACGATGAGATCGCGGAGCTCGTCCGTCGGCCGGAGAATTTCAAAGAGACCAACGCGACCGCGGTAACCCGTTTTGCGGCAGCGATCGCAGCCGACTGCCGAGGGGAACTCGTGGAGTCCGATCGCTTCGCTGGGATCGATGCCGAGAATCGTCATCGCGTCCTTCAGTTTGACCGGATTCACCGGTGCCGGACGGGTGCAATGGGAACAGAGGCGGCGGACCAGGCGTTGCGCGATGATCAGTTCCAAAGCCGATGCGGTCAGGAACGGTTCAATGCCCATGTCCACGAGACGCGTGATGGCGCCGGGCGCGTCGTTCGTATGCAACGTCGAGAAAACCAAGTGACCCGTGAGCGACGCACGAATCGCGATGTCGGCGGTTTCGCGATCGCGGATTTCACCGACCATGATGACGTCCGGATCCTGCCGCAAAATGTGGCGAAGCGCGCTCGCAAAGGTCAGGCCGATTTCGGGACGCACCTGAAGTTGGTTGGCGCCGGGCACTTCATATTCGATCGGATCCTCGACCGTGACGATACGGAGATCGGTGGAATTGATCTGTCGCAGAAACGCGTTCAGCGAGGTGGACTTACCGGAACCGGTTGGGCCGGTCACGAGGATGATTCCGTGCGGGTAGGCCAGAACTTTTTTGATTTGTTGCTGGTCGGCCACGCTCATGCCGAGGCCTTCCATCGTGTAAGCAACGCGTTTTTGATTCAGCAGACGAAGGCTGACGCTTTCCGCGTAGATCGTCGGAATGGTCGAGACGCGGATATCCAGTGAATTGCCGCCGACCCGGAAGTTGATGCGACCATCCTGCGGCAGGCGCTTTTCCGAAATGTTCAGTCGCGCCATGATTTTCAGACGTGAAATAATGGCATCCTGATAGCGGAGGAGATTCTCCGGCACGGGCACGGGAATCAGCAGTCCGTCCACCCGATAACGAATGCCCAACTGTCCTTCCTGCGGCTCGAAATGAATGTCGGTTGCACCATCCTCGATGGCTTGACTGATGACGTCGCTCACAAAACGCACGACCGCGGCATCTTCATCCGCTTCGACATCCGCACCGGTTCCCAGGACAGCGGAGCCGGAAGCTGCGTCCGCTTCGTCGTCGTCGAGACTGCCGGCGCCGACGCCGTAGTGATCAAGGATGAGCTGGCCGATGCGCTCGGCGGGCGCGAGATGCCAGTGGACTCGACGGGCCGTGAAAGTGGCGATCCAATCCATC
>JAYVMJ010000568.1:0-2156 GCA_043759025.1 Verrucomicrobiota bacterium
GGCGAATCCTTTGGTTATTTGTTTGGGTGGTTGTCATCTGCACGAAGGCTTGGTTACGACGAGAACGTTCCACCGACTCCATAAAGGCGCGTCGGTTTAATACTGATTGGCGCACGTCAAGAGACTGCTGTTTCAAATCCAGTGCCAATTCGCGCTCGCCGGTCTGGAGGACGTTCGAGCGCAGCGCCTGCTTGTCCGGGGTAAAAACCAGTACCTGCTTTCTTCCGCGAGAAATCGTCACATACCATTGATGCGCGTCGGTAGCCGTCCGCTGGGCGGCATCCGCCATGATCACCGTATCCACGGTCTTGCCCTGGGAACCGTAAGACGTGACGGCATAGCCACGGACGAGGAGCCGTTGGGCCGGCGCGAGCGTTTTGCGCGCTCCAGCGCCGGCCTCGACTATGAGGGAACCATCCGGGGCGACTTCGCGGACGGTGACCAGTTCGCCGTTATTCAACCGGGTTCCTTCGATGGACTTGCCGTTAAACTTGAGTTGGAGGCGGTCACCGGCGGAAATTTCTGTTTCCTTCGCGGCAGCGACAACAAAGCGGTCGGTGTAGCGATAGCCCATCGTGGTCTGAAAGCCGTTCTTCTCGATGACGACTCCGCGTTTATTGGCTCCAACGATCGCGCAAATTTCCCCTCGCGAGAAACGTCCGTAGCCTCGGATGAAACTCGCGCAATGGCCCTCCTCATAGAAGCGCCCATCCCGTTTCTGCGCTTCGTCCAAATCGACCGGCTGGTAGGTCGTGAGCTTCGTGCCCGGGCCGAGCTTCCCGGCCGCCTGCATTTTCTCGCGGATCACCTCGTTGACGTTGCGCACCTCATCGCGGGTTTGGGCAACCACCAGCGCCCGTTCTTTGCGTTCGATAGCGGCGAGATATTCTGCCGCGAGCGCATCACGCCGGTTCGCATCGGCGACCTCCCGAATGCAGCCAAGCTTATCGAGTTCATCGAAGGATTTGGCGGTGTTGCCCTCTGCCGCTGATTTCACCGCGTTGCGGTACTCACGAATAAACGTCCTCTGCTCGACTGTCTCACCCAATTTGGGATCTTGCCGACGAATGGAGTGAATCACCACGGGTTTTAGACCGGAGTGCTTTTCGATGGCCCGCAGCGCATCCGATGCAGCCACGGCACCATGCTGGCGAGTGTCACCTGACAAAATGAGCCGGCCTGCACCTGCCTGCACGACCTGAATCAATTCGCGGAGCTGTTTCCCGCCAATCTGTCCGGCCTCATCCACGATCACTACGGCACCTTTGACGAGTTGTTTGCCAAGAAGGAAACGAGCGAGTGTTTCTGCCGGCAATCCATCCGCCTGCAAATCCCGGACTTGCTGGCGTTGCGGAGCGAGTACCACCACGGGATGACCAATCGTCTCCAAGCCGCGTTGGACCTCTTTCAAAGTAAAACTTTTCCCGGTACCGGCACCGCCGCGGAACAACGTGATAAAGCCGCGACTCTCCATTATTTTATCGACCGCCGCCTTTTGTTCAGCAGAGAGCGTCGATGACGCAATGTAGTCCCGATTCAACGACCCATGCGCAAATCGCCCCATTTTTGCCGCCATCACGATATCGAGTTCGCACCGCAGGATATCGCGTGTGGTGAGTTTGTCCGAGTCCATTTCCCGTAAGTACCCGCGTTGATCGATTGTCTCCCGTAGTGCCACGAGATTAAAATCCATGCCCCGGCCACGCTCCAAAGCCGCCGCCATGAGTTCATGCTCCGGTATGACCGACCGCCGCTCGAATAAATGCTCATCGGCCCACGCTACAATCCCAGCCAGATCGGCTTTCTCCACCACGCTCGGTTTCATGGTCTGCAAGGTTCGCATCGCCGCAGCTTCCTCTGGCCGCATTTCGCTGCTCCAGGTCGAACGCAACCGGTCTGCCGTCGAGTCTTTCATTTTTCGGCGTCGATTGCCATGCGCCACCCGTTCACGCAGCTCTTTTATATTACCAACTTTTTCGCCTTTTTTCAGCCGGTCATTCGTTTCCTCATTGATTTGATGATGTCGCTTGGAAAACCGGTCGATCACCGATTGCGGCACACCTTTGATTTCAAATCCACGGGAATGGTTCTCGATTTCATAACCCAGCGCCTTGAGTCCCTTGCTCAGTTCGTGCCGGTACAAATTCGTACCGAAC
>JAYVMJ010000569.1:0-3969 GCA_043759025.1 Verrucomicrobiota bacterium
CGTCCTAGGAATACCGTTAACCAAGCGGTTTTTCTGTCGCGAACGAGACGCGGGAACCAAGTCGCTCGGGATTCGGCCCCCTCAAGCGCCGCCACAAACGAGGAACAACGAGATGAACATGACAACCCTGATCGAAGTGACGCCCTACGCGGCGTCGGCTCTCGGTGTAGCAATGATGGCGAGAGCACTGCACCTTTATTCGGAAAACCGTCCCCAGCCGGCCGAAGCCAACCGGCGAAAGCTGGTGCTGGTCCTTTTCGCCGCGTTGGCGATGCCCTCACTGGCGCACGCGGCGGCGGTCGATCTGAGAACGGCGACCGAATCCGGCAACGCGATTATCATGTATCTGAGCGGCATCTTTGCCGCGGTCGGCATCGTCGCGGCTGGCGTCGCCATGATGATGGGCCGCCAGTCCATCGCGAAGTGGGCGTTTGCCGGTGCGATGGTCTGCGGTCTCGCCTTCGCCATCGTGAAAACAATGTGGGGCAACATGGGGCTCGAAGCTGCAGGCGTTAGCTCGTTCTCCCCCTGATTAACATCGCACCTAAACCGGCTGCATGAATTCAACGCATCTCAACGAGCACGACGCCAATCAGGGCGCGCAGTCGTCCGGCGAGTTTCTCGGCATGACCGGGAACTCCGGCTGGTATCTGCTGGGCTCTGGCGGGGCGACCGTCCTCATGGTGATTTTCCTCTGGGGAATCCTTGGGGTGTCGCTCCTGCTGTGCCTGTTCGTTGGGATTCTCCTCTGCCTCGGCTCGCTCGCGTATGTTTTCACCCTGAAGAACGGCAAGCCGGAGCACTATGACACGGATTTTTTCGAGTCCGCGCTCGTCGAGGCCGGTGTGATGCAATTCAGCTTTGGCCCGCGTGCCCGTCGCCCGGTGAATCCGTTCACGGACGGGGACGGCGGCGCGGAGCCCGCGCTGGCTTCTTTTCGGAAGGTTGCTCCCGGTGGGCGTTCGACAGCGGGCAACCGCACCTGTGGCGGAGCAAACCGCCTGAAGGCGGCTGCGACACAGCCCGTCGAAGACGGCGATAAGGCGAAGTCCGCTCGTGCAAAACCGGAGCCGGTGGTCACGCGGGTCACTTACGAGGAACTGCAAGAAAAGCTGACGACGACTAAAGAAATGCTGGAAGACGCGCTCGTGGAGGCGACGGAAGACTGACCATGCGTGTCGAACCCACAGACGGATATTTTGGCGAGGACATGATTGTCTTCGAAGGTCTCCATCGCGGCGGCTTCGTCTCGCGCGGTTTTGAAATCACCGCGCCCGATTTGGAGCAGGCCGATCCGGTGCATCACAACACGCTGGAATCCGATCTCGTCGCACTGCTCTCCGTCTTGAAACCGGAGTGGCGGATGCAGGTGCAGTGGACGAACGATTCCGATTTCAGGAAGCCGCTGCACCGTTACCGGGAGGACACAATCAAGCACTCGACCAACGAGTGGAGCACGCGTCAGCGCAACGAGCGTTTCGTGCGCTACTCACGTCTGATGGACGAAGGCGTGCTGCGGCGCGAGCGGCTGCGGCTGTATTTTACGATGCCGGTCGATACCAATGCCGTCGGCCAGAAATCCAGTCGCCTCACGAACGAGGCATTGCTCGGGGCCTACGGAGAGCAATTCAAACAGACTGGGCAGTTTCTCCAGGCACTCTTCGGGGGCAGCGGCGGCCAGGTCCGCCCGATGACCGACGCCGACCATTTCCTCCACTACCTTGAATTCCTGAACCCGTCCCTGCCGGAACAGCGGGTCACCGATCCCCTGGAATTTTTCGATCCCGAGAAATCGATTCAGGAAAACTGCTGGCACGGAGAAGGCCGTCCGTTGGAAAAGCCCGACGCCGGATTCTACCTTGATGGTTATTACCACGGGATGCTCGTGCTAAAGGCGCTCCCGAAACGCACACGTCCGAGCATCGCGTATCTACTGACGAAGCTCGGATTTCGCGAGTATGCGATCACGGTAAACGTTGAGGCGCTGGATGTGGATGAGCTGATTGAGAAAGAGCAAAAGGAGCTGAATCGCGTCGAGGGCGATTACGAGAGTTTGAAGAAGGTGAAACTTCTCGCGGCGATGCGCACGAAAGCCGCGAAGATTGCGCGCTACTCCAACGGCGACAGCTCGCCCTACCGCATCCAATATATCATCCGCGCATGGGACCGCAGCCGCGAAGATTTGCGCGCGAAGTTGACCGCGCTGAAAGCCGCGGTCGGCAGCATGGAACGTGCGCAAGCCTACGAGCCCGCGCTCGAACCGTCAGCGCGGAATTTCTTTTACGGCACATGGCCCGGCTGGTCGTTCAGCAAATACGACGCACTCTGGCACGATTACGATGACGCGCTCGTCGCGAACATCCTGCCGTTCTCCTCGACGCCGGTCGGGCATCTCGAAAACGCGGAGTTCATCTACGAAGGTCCGAATGGAAATCTTGTCGGTGGCAGGACGTTCGTTGGCGAGGGCAACAGTCAGACGCCGCAAAACGCCGTCGTCATCGGCACGACCGGTTCGGGAAAGAGCGTCAACGTGATCGACATCCTGACTCAGACGGAACCGTTCTACCACTACACGATGATCGTGGAGGAAGGTGAGTCGTACACGACATACGCCAAGACGGTCGATCCGACGACGGAGCCGATCATCGTGCAGGCGAACGGCAAGCTGACCATGAACTACCTGGACACGCGCGGCCTGCCGTTGTCCGGACTGCATCTGAGCGCCGCGTCGGCGCTGCCGATGCTGATGGTCGGCCAGTCGAAAGACGAAGACCGGACGAAGCTCCGGCAGGCGCTCCTCTCGAATGCGATTGGCCGTCTCTACGAGGATTTCTGCCGTTGGTATTTAAACAAACACCCGGACGAACGCGGCGTGCTGGCGCGCCGGGCATTCGCGCTCGATGGGTATAGACGCGAGCGCATGGGACCGCAGGCGACAGAACTCGACGCCTTCCTCGAGTTTTCGGAATTCGAGCAGGGGCGTGCCGATGAAGCCGCGTCGTTTATCGCCCGCGCGGACGAAGGCGAAGTCATCCGCTTCGCGAAGGACAGCGCCGGTGCGCAGCAAATTCGCGATTTGATTTTTTCGCGCTTCACTCCGGCGGAGCAACCGCAGCACGGACATTTGCAAGAACTCCTCTCGGCAGAGGCGTCCGGTCCGCACGCGGAGGAAATGCGCTACCTAGCCACGCTCCTGGAGCCGTGGTCGGCGGGCGGTTCCTACGGCGAACTCTTCGACGGCGTGTCCAACGTTAACCTCACCGGAAAGATCGCGCATTTCGAGTTGGGATACATCCCGGAGTCGGCCGAAGAGCTGAAGGCCGCTGCTGCGTTCCTCATCGCGAACTATACGCGGTCGCACATGATGCGGCTGCCGCGTGCGCTACGGAAGCGGAACATCTTTGAAGAAGTCGCGCGCTTCTCGCTGGTGCCATCCGGCAAGAAAGTGTTGCGCGAGTCCTACCAGCAGCTCCGCAAATACAACATCTGGAATGTCGCGACCGTTCAGAATTACGAGCAGTTCAAGACCTCGGACATTCGAGGCGCGGTGCTCGGCAATAGCCGGATGCTTTTCCTCATGCGCCAAAGCGATCGCTCGGACATCGAGGATCTCAGCAGGGATTTTCCGATCCCGGAAGCGGTCAAAGATTCGGTGATGAGTCACCCCGAGCCGGAGAAAATCATCGGGAAGAAGTTTTCGCAGTTCACCTATTATCACACGGACGAACGCCGTCCCCTCATCGTGACGGTGCGCAACGTCGCCTCGCGTGAAATGCTCTACTGTGCGTCGAGCTCCGGCTCGCACTTCGACCAGCGCCAGAAGGCGCTGAGAGGCCACGCGAACGTCGTGGAGGCCATAATTGCCAACGCCTGAACCCATGAAAACGAATCAAGAAATCCAAGCCGAAGCCCGGCAACTGACGGTGCTCGGTGGTCAGTTTCAAAATGAACAACCCATCGCCGGTTTGA
>JAYVMJ010000570.1:0-7390 GCA_043759025.1 Verrucomicrobiota bacterium
AGAACCTTCCGGTGACCTCGGGTGAATATCGCTACTACGTGGGCGATGCGAATGGCAACAACGTGGATTACTCTCCCGGCGATTTCAAACTGGGCACCTATCCCTTTGTGTGGGGCAATTCCGCCACCGGCGTTTTCCACACCGACCAAATTGTCCTCGGTCAGGTGGCCGCCGATAAAACCGGCGGTACATTCAATACGAAAACTGTGATCAGGACGAAGGGAGCGGTGGTGCAAAGTCACCTCCTCAACGACCGGTTGGTCACGACGCTCGGCGTGCGTAACGACACCGTCATCACTAAATTCGGTAATCCGGGCAATCCGACGAATGCCTTCAACAATGCGGATGGCACGACCTTCAACTACGACGTGACCGATGGCTGGCAGGCACTCAGTTACCCGAATGGCGGCCGCACGACCAACGTCCAGTTTGTCGCCCGACCATTCAGCGATCAAACCTTCGTCGCGAACATGACGAGGAGTGACAATGGATTCAGCCGGTTTCTGGGAAATGTCCTTAACGGGGTTTCCGTGAATTATAACAAGTCGGACAGTTTCCTGGTGTCGAACCCGGCGCAGGATCTCTACAAAAACATCCTGCCGAATCCCACTGGCAACGACAAGAGCTGGGGCGTTGGACTCAACCTGTTCGATGGCAAGCTGGTCGTCCGCTTCAATCGCTTCGACACATTGCAAAAAAATGCCCAGACGGGTGACACGAGCACGGTGGCCGGTCGCGTCCTCCGCATGGACTTCGAAACCACTGGCGCGGGCAATCCAACGCCCGCGATTAACCTCCATGATAACGCCGTGCATTGGGTGCAGTTCGCCAATCCGGGCTGGTCCGCTGACCAGGTCACCGCCGAAGTGGAGAAGGAGACCAAATTCAGCGCGGCAGACACTAATTACTACATCAATGCGCCGAGCTCGATTCTCCCGATTGCCGCGGCTTCGGACGTTCGCTCCGTGGGTAGCGAAATCGAGATCAACTACAATCCGACCAAGTTCCTGACGTTCTCCGGATCGATTACGGACACCAAGTCGATCAATCAGAATATCTCGAAGGCGTTGGTCAATTGGATCGATGAACGGATGCCGGTATGGACCACGATCGTGGATCCGTCCATCAACACGACCGATGCCATCGCTGAAGGCAATCCGAACAAACTCTGGTGGCTCCATCGTTACACCATCGCCCCGACACCTGGCGCGGCGGCTTCGTACGCTGCCACCGCCGCGACTCCGCAGCAAAACTTCCAGTCCTTCGTGCAGGCGCCCTTTGGCATCATCCGTGCGCAGGAGGGCAAAGCAAATCCGCAAGTCCGGCGTTACTCGTTCCGCGGCGCCGCCAGCCTCCAGCTTGCCGGCATCACCGACAACAAATGGCTGAAACGGATGAGCGTCGGCGGTGCCCTCCGCTGGGAGGATAAAGGAGCCATCGGCTACTACGGCATCCAAGACGCCAATGGCATCTACACCGAGCTCGACGCCAACCGGCCGATCTATGACAAGGCGCACACGTACGTCGACATGTTCGTCACCTACAAGACCAAGCTGTGGCACGACAAGGTTCCCGCCAAACTCCAGTTTAACGTCAGGAATCTCGGCCAGTCCACCCACCTGCAACCGGTGGGCGCGTTCCCGGACGGTACGATTCACACGTATCGCATTGTCGATCCGGCGCTGTACATTCTGTCGGCCTCGTTTGAACTTTGATGCGTAGACTAGACTGATCGCCTTAAATTCTCCCCGCCGCCCGTACTAAACGGGCGGCGGTTTTTTTTGCCCATTTCCGACGCATCTTCCGAAGACCGGCTCGACATCGTCTCATGAGTGGCACGGGCCTCCGGCCCGTGATTTCAATCCGCCGAGGTCGCCGCCCCGTGCCTCTGGCCAGCCAGGTCGGAAACAACTCAACACGCACCCCGTCGCAGATTGACGTCGAAGGAAATAAGGTCGCAGGAGAAAGCGACGCGCCCAAACTTGTCGCATGTCCCGCTCGTCCCGCTCCCGTCCTCACGTCGAGGCCGACTCGCAAAAACTCAGCTCGATTTCGCCGGAACGGGTGACGATTTTAATGGGCGCGCTGATTTTCGTCATGGTTGTCTTCGCCTATTGGCCGGCTCTCACCGGTGGTTTTCTCTGGGACGACGGCGGTCACGTCACCCGCCCCGATCTGCGCTCGTTGTCCGGTCTCGGCCGCATCTGGTTCGAATTCGGCGCGACCCAGCAGTACTATCCGATACTCCATTCCGCATTCTGGTTCGAACATCTTTTGTGGGGCGATTCGACCTTGGGCTATCATCTGCTGAATGTCGGGTTGCATGCCACCGCCGCGTGCCTGTTCGGACTATGCCTGCAACGTCTCCGGATGCCGGGCGCGTGGCTCGCGGCGTTGCTGTTCGCGTTGCATCCGGTCGGCGTGGAATCAGTGGCGTGGATTTCGGAGCAAAAGAACACGCTTTCCACCGCCTTCTATCTGGCATCCGCGCTCGTGTATTTCCGTTACCGCGATACCGGTCACCGTTCGCACTACGGCTGGGCGACCGGACTCTTCGTCCTCGCCCTGCTGACGAAAACTGTCACGGCCTCGCTGCCGGCCGCGTTGTTGGTCATTTTCTGGTGGCAACAAGGGAGGCTGAACTGGCGCCGCGACGTGCTGCCGTTGTTGCCGTGGTTTGCGCTCGGTGTTATTTCGGGCCTGGGGACCGCGGGCTTCGAACGCGAACTGATCGGGGCGCAGGGCGCGGATTTCAATTTGGACTTCCTCCAACGCTCCCTGCTCGCCGGACGGGTGTTCTGGTTTTACCTCGGGAAATTAATCTGGCCCGCCGACCTCATCTTTATTTATCCGCATTGGACGGTGACCGCCAGTGAGTGGTGGCAATGGATTTTCCCCCTCGCCGCCGTGGCATTGCTCACGGGCTTGATCGTGCTGGCCCGGAGAAAACGCGGACCGTTGGCGGTGATGCTGCTTTTCGCCGGAACGCTTTTCCCGGTCCTTGGGTTTGTTAATGTTTTCCCGTTTCTTTTTTCCTACGTGGCGGATCACTTTCAATATCTCGCCAGCCTCGCGATATTCGCGTCAGCGGGAACACTCCTTCAACTGGGTTTCCCGAAACTCCCCCGCGGATTTGGACCGGGCATCGCCGCCGTGCTGGCCGGCGGGCTGGGCCTTCTTACCTGGGTCCAAAGCGGAACGTACCGGGACATCACAACTCTCTACCAGACCACCCTGGAAAAAAATCCCGACTGCTGGATGGCGCACAACAATCTCGCCTTGATTTTGGCGGACGCCGGCCAGATTGACCAGGCGATCCCGCATCTGGAGAACGCGATCCGGTTGAAGCCCGACTACGCCCTCGCCGAAAACAACCTTGGCAATGATCTGACCCAACTCAATCGGCCGGCCGAGGCGGTGCCACACCTGCAGCGGGCTCTCGCCCTCCAGCCCAAGTATCCCGTCGCGGAGCGAAATCTGGGCATCGCGCTGGCCGCGTCGGGAAAAACCTCCGAAGCGATTCCCCATTTCGAAAATGCGCTGCGACTGAACCCGGATTTCGCCGAAGCCGAGCTCAGCCTCGGAACCGCCCTGATGCTCACCAACCGTTTTCCCGAAGCGGTTCCTCACTTTGAGAAAGCCGTGGCACTCGAACCCGATTCAATCGAGATCCGCGACACGTACGGACGAGCGTTGATGCAGGCCGGAAGATTTGAGCAAAGCCTCGATCATTTCCGCCATGTCCTTGAACTGGATCCAAGACGCGCCGATACCCACATGAATCTCGCCCTTGCCCTGCGCCAGCTCGGACGAAAACAGGAAGCGGCGGACGAGTATCTCGAAGCGGTCCGCCTCGATCCAAGCTTGGCCAAGAGGCACTGAGTCGTTTTTCGACTGCGCAGCGGGTTAACGATAGAACCGGTTTTCACCGCCGATTCCGACCGCAGTCAGTCGGATTTAACCATAGAAGACGCAGAACACACAAAGTGACGCTTTTGAGATCATAAAGGGATCGATTGATCGGGCCTCAAACAGCGGGACGCGTGGGTCGGCTCAGACCTACTCCCATTTTCGGTGTATTCAGTGTCTTCTGTGGTGCTCTCTACGAATTGGCCAAACGTCGGTCAAAGAGCCTTCGTCATGGCCCAAGGTTGCGGTGCGGGCGACGTAAAAGATCCGACCAATGAAATGGACTTCCCTTCGCGCGCTGAACGGTGCACAGCCTCCATGATTTCGACCACGTGTGCGCCGTGCGCGCCGCTGGTCGGATGGGCGGTATTTGTCCGCAATCCGCGCCACAGCCCAACCACGCCCGCGCTCCAATCGCAGTACCATTCACCGAATCCAGCACTGGGTCGCACCGGAATAACCGGGTGATAGCTTCCGCCAAATTTACCCAGGCGCACCGGCGCGGCGGCGGAGAACCACGCGGTGGAAACCGATCCCGTATCACCGTGAATCTCGAGGCCGGCGCGATTCTCCGCAGGTTCGCCCACATAAAAATTAGCGGTCAAACGTGCGCGCAGGCCGTGGGCAAATTCGAGGACCGACACCAGCCAGTCTTCGTTTTTTAATTCGAACGCCTCGCCGCCTTTCGTCCGGCGTTCCGGCAGAACAATTCCACCACCCGTCGTCACGCGAACCACCGGTCCGAACCACGCGGTCAATAGCGTCAACGGATAAACGCCCACATCAAACACCGGGCCCGCGGCATAAAACGGCACGGGATTGGGATGCCACGTCTCGATCCGTCCCCAGTCCACGGTCGCGTATGCGATGCGCGGGGTGCCGATCGCACCATCGCGGATCAATTTCCACGCGGTCTGTTGCGCCTCACCCAGCCAGGTGACGGGTGCACAGCTCAAGCGCAATCCACGCGAATCGGCGAGTTCCACCAAGCCGCGCGCCTCGGCGTAGGTGCCGGCGAGAGGTTTCTCCGTGTGCACGTGTTTGCCGGCGTTGAGACATTGAGTGATGACATCGACGTGCGCGTATTGAATCGTAAGATTGACCACGGCCTCGACCTGCGGATCCGCCAGCACGTCGTCAAGCGATGGATAAGCGTAGCCGCCAAACTTTTGTGTCCACGCCACCGCGCGCGAGTGATCAATGTCACTCGCGCCGATAATTTTGATCTCTGCCCGTCGCAGCATCGCCTCGCCGTAACCACCCGCGATATTGCCGCAGCCGACGACCACCACGCGCAATGGCGGCGCACTTTCCGTGACCTCAACGGCATCCCACCACTGCTCGACGCGCTCGCGGCTTTCGCGGGTTTCGTGACTCGGGTCAAATTCCTCTGGCTCATGCTCAATGCCAATGGGGCCGCGAAATTCCCTCGCGCGCAAAACCCCGACGATGGCTTGCAGTGGGACAATTCCGTCGCCCGCGCGACACGTTTCGTGGCCCATGTCCACAAACATCAATCCCGTTTTCTCCGCACGTTTTGCCTTCACGTCCTTGAGATGGATTGCCAGCAAACGCGGGCCAAGTTCGTTGACCGCAGCGAGCGCGTCCCAGCCTTGCGTCGCGCACCAGCCGGTGTCGAGGGCTACACCCACGACATCCTCGTCGCCTTCGCCAAGGCGCGCGAAAATTTCAGCGGCGTTTTTCTCGGGGTGATTTTCGATCGCGTAGGCCACGCCGAAATCGCGCAGAATGGCGACCGCCGCCGCTCGATCCTGGGCGAAATATTCGCAATGTCCGGCAAACAACGAAATGTTTAGGTCGCGACAGAGCCGGCACGCTCCGCGAAGTTCGGCGGCACCTCCGCCGACCCACGCCGGATAGCTGCGGACGACCAGACCGATTTCCGCCAGCAGACGTTTTGCGATGGCCACGTGTTCCAGCGTCGCCCAGCGCCAGTGAAGATGTGCGCACCACAAATCGATGCTCGAAAATCCCAGGGCTTTGATCTCCCGCAGCATTTCCGAGAAACGCTCTTCGAAAGTGGCGAGCGGGGTGAACCATGCGTTGGTCGCGTCGTCGCCCTGCATCCAGCCTTTTTCCATGCGATAACCGATTTGGCGGGCAACAAAGTTCGCAGTCACAAACGAGGGGCTTGGGGTCATGAAAATGAGCTTAGGCTGAAATAAAGCCGCGTGTCTAGTCACAGTGCAAAGGCCCGCTGCGGGGGTGCATCGTCCTTGCCAAGCCGGTTTCATTAACCGTCCATTACAAGTGTATGAACGAACCGACTGACCGCCCCGCTTGGAAGGAAGAACTCGAAGCCATCATCGGCGCGCGCGCGCACGGGCAGTCGGGGGAAATCTTCCCTCGTTTGCAGCAGCTTGACCGGCATCATCCAAATATTCCCGAGATCAATTATCAGCTCGCCTGGACCTGCGACGTGCTCGGTCGAAGCGCTGAAGCGCTGCCTTATTATGAAAAAGCCGTCGCGCTCGGATTGGCACCCAACGAATTGTCGGGAGCACTGATTGGCCTCGGTTCAACGCTCCGCTCGCTCGGGCAGCTCAACCGGTCGGCAGAAGTGCTGACGTCGGGTCGGGCGCAATTTCCGGAAAATCGGGAGTTCGACGCCTTCCTCGCCCTGACCCGGCACGCCCAAGGCCGGCATAACGACAGCCTGCGCCTGCTGATCGACGCGCTGTGCGCCACGACCGAGGATCCGGGCCTGCGTGCCTACCAGCGCGCCATCCGGCACGCGGTGTCGAAACTCTAAAGTCCTGAGCGAATTAATTCGCGAACAAAGTGAGTTAACCTTGCCGAGGATAAGATCGGCGGATGGGGTCCAGAAAAAGGGATTGGATTTTGGTGTCGAGATAGGGGCGGATGGCCTTTCCCAGTTCATCGACCGAACGAAAAGCACTGCGGCGCAGCCGCTGGTCGCCCACTGCGGTTGACGAGCGAACCACAGCGAGGGCGCCGTGGCTCCATGAAATGTTCGAGGGCCGGTAGGGCGCGGACTCCGTTCCGCGCCGCGATTATCCCTGGTGCGCGCGGCGGCGAAGGGACTCGCCGCCCTACCGCGGCGTCACTACTTCGCGCAATCGTCAGTCATTCCGCAGACGTGCCCTGCACCCGAATTCGCTGGAGCCTGCCTCTGCGGTGGTGGAACCCAACCTCCGGGCGGGTTTTGCCCCGCGAGCCAGTAAAAAGCGCAGCCGGAGGTCGCGCTCCACCTCCGATCCAGTTCATCCGATTTGGCGGTGGCAGGCTCATCTCGTTTCCTCGTTCCTCCTCTCTCCACGGACTGGGTTCAGGATGTCTGAGGTTGATGTAAATCGATTCAGTTACTTTGTATTCTGATTTTTCCAAGACCGGCCGCGCGACATGCATTTAGGACCGAAGTTATTTTATCCAGCGCGCTCCCTTCTTCAGTGATGATACGCACCGACGCATTGGCATCCACGGCGTGGGTTCGGACGAG
>JAYVMJ010000571.1:0-3028 GCA_043759025.1 Verrucomicrobiota bacterium
GTATCGATGACAGCGTAAAATGCGCTGGCGAACACCGGCTGCCCGGTTTGCTGGATAATGGGCATCAGTCCGCGATTGATCTCCGCGAGCACGAGCGCGGGTTCGGTGACGCGCGGCGCGAACTCCTCCACCACGCCGCGAATGAGCGCGGTGAGCAGACCGGCGCGCACGCCGTGGCCCATGACATCGCAGACCAACACGCCGCATTGGGTGTCGGAAATCGGAATGACGTCAAAAAAGTCTCCTCCCAGCGTCGCGGCGGGAAGGTACCGGTGCGCAAATCGCAGCTGGCTCGCCTCGTCGGGCACGCCGCGGGGGAACACCGGGTATTCGCGCGGAAAAAACGACTCCTGAATCTGGCAGGCCATCTGGAGATCGGTCTCCATTTCCTCCGTGCGTCGCTGGAGTTCCTGCTCCGTGCGCTTGCGGTCGGTGATATCGAGGCTAATCCCGACGAGCCCGGTGATTTTATCCTCAAGATCACGCAGCGGAATCTTAGTCGTCAGCGCCCAGCGGGTGTCGTTACCCGCGACCAGATCGGATTTTTCCGCATTGAGAATCGGCGGCCCGCCGGCGAGCACTTGCCGGTCGTCGGCGACGGCCTGTTGTGCGCGATTTTCGGGCAGGAAATCGAAGGGCGTGCGTCCGGAAACCTGACTCTGCTCAGTAGCGCCGAGAGTGAGGAGATGCGTCCGGTTGTTGAGGACGTAGCGGCCCGCCGTGTCTTTCACGAAGATCCGGCTGGGCAAGTGGTCGATGATGGTGCGGAGAAGTTTTCGTTCCGCGTCGAGTTTGTCCTCGGCGATCTTGGTCGCGGTGATATCGCGCGTGAGGCCGAACGTCCCGATGATTTTTCCCGCGGCGTCGCGCCACGGCATCTTGGTCGTCGACACCCAGGCAAACGTGCCGTCCGGAAAAGTATTGTGCTCGATCTTCGCGACAATGGGCCGCCCGGTGCGAAGAATTTCCTGTTCATCGAGCAAGGCTTCCCCGGCATGCAGGTCGGAGAAAAAATCCAAATCCGTTTTCCCGATGCAGTCATCGGGGGACTTGGCGCCGAGCGCGCGTGCGTGGGCGTTGTTATTTCGCACGAACCGGCTGTGCAGGTCCTTGAAATAGATCTGATCCGGGATAGTATCCATCAACACCCGCAGGACGGTGGCGTCCAGCCGCACACTGACAGGATCGTTGGCAGGGAGGTTGGAAATGGAGTCTGGCACGTGAGGAACGTGACGTTGGGCCCACCCTGCCCCGCACGCAATCCCATGCTTTGCCGATTGTGCGCGGCGGGCAGCTGGCGTGGTTAATCAACTCGTGATTCGCGCGAACTATCAACGGTCTTCAATAGACTGCCGCGGAAGGCATCAAGCCTGATGATTGAGCAACTAAGTCGCGGTATCCACCGCCAATAAATTTACTCATAAATTGCTGGATAAAGATCGAAGTAGAGCAGGACGAATGCCCGAACGCTACTACGAGGCACTTGTTGACTATTTTTTTGGGGATTCCCCGGCCCAAGGAAGGACCGATGATACGGATCGTAGTTCCGCGCCGCCACGAAAATGGCCTGCGGCCGATTCGGTGCGGAACGATCGGCCGGCCGGGCCGTTAGGAACCGTGAACCGGCGAATCAAAGCGCGCCTTGGAAGACAGCAGAACCCCGACGCAAACGGGAGGCTTGGATCCGATTATGCGCGGCTAAACCAGCGCGCGAATCGTGCGGACCAACTCAGCTTAAAAGGACATATCCCGTCGATTTAAGACGCGGCGCTCTTGCGCCCGGACCATCGTTCACGTTAAACAAAATCCACCATGAGCGATAAAGCCATCCAACCCTATTTGTTTTTCGGCGGGCGCTGCGAAGAAGCCCTTGAATTTTATCAGCAGGCGCTCGGGGCCAAAGTGGAAATGATGATGCGTTTCAATGAAAGCCCGGAACCCATGCCGGCGGGTTCCATTCCAGCGGGATTCGAGAAGAAAATCATGCATGCCACCTTTCGCGTCGGCGCCAGCGCCATCATGGCGTCGGATGGCAACGAAACGTCCAAGGGATTCGAGGGTTTCTCGCTCTCCGTCACGGTGCCCAACGACACCGAAGCCGATCGGGTTTTTGCCGCACTGGCCGCAGGCGGAAAAATCGGCATGCCCCTTTCGAAAACGTTTTGGTCCCCGCGATTCGGCATGGTCACCGATCGTTTCGGCATCGGCTGGATGGTCAGCGTCGTTACCGAAAGCGCCTGACGCGATCCGGAAAAGGCAGAGGTTTACACCAAGGCAGCAAAGATCACAAAGAGGCGAAATTAAACCGATGGAATTAAACGCGGAGCAGCGGGCGCAGAGACAAAGAAAGAATTATTAATTGGTCACGTCCCACGGCTATGCTTTAAACGGGGAGAGGCATGAATTCGGCCAACCGGCCGTTCGCTTATTCTGTCGCGTCAGCTCTTCTTAAAAAACGCATCGAGCAACGTGCGGAGCGGCTGGCTGGTTTTTCCGCGCTGCCACACGACCAGTAGTTTTACCGTCACGCCTTCGTCGGCCAGCGGCACGATCACGACACCCGTGGCGGCGGTATTGTCCCGAACGAAACCGGGGAAAATCGCGACAGCATTCTCGTTCACCACCATCTGAAAAGCATCGGCGAGACTGTGGGCTGGGCCGACAAATCTCGGTCGGAATTTCCCGTATTTCCGGCAGAGGGCCACGATTCGCTGGTTGAGTCCCGGCACATCGTCTTCGTCGCTCTTCACGAACACCTCGTTCTTCAACTGGGCGAGATGAATGCTGGCCTGCTTCCGCAGTGGATGTTGCTCGGGCAAAGCCACCACCGCCGGGATCGAGGCCAGCGTCCGGGTGTAGAATTCACGCGCGAGGGTGTGCGCGGATTCATCGGTCAAACCCACGTCGATTTCACCAGCCCGCAACGCGGCAATCTGTTCGCCGGGCGACTGGTCGAGCAACTTTAGGCTGAGATCGGGATGCTCCGCGCGCACCTGCTTGAGCGCGGCGGCCAAATGTTGTTTTGCGG
>JAYVMJ010000572.1:0-5109 GCA_043759025.1 Verrucomicrobiota bacterium
CAGCCTTTTCCAGTTTTGTTACCTGTAGGGTCCCACTTGGCCCACGCGGTTTCCAAGGTTTGCGGAAACGCTTTGATAATGCCCTCCATCACCTCGACATCCAGCCAAGTGCCGAGCGAAAGTGTTTTCAGTAGCCAAGGCTGGCGTTCGACTCGCTCCACGCTGAGTGGTTGGGGTGTTTCGTAATCGATGCGGAAGCGAGCTTGCGTGTTAAGGAATGGTTCCTTCAGAGGGGAAGAGAAGTAAAAGCGATGATTCGCCGGAGGAGTGGCATTTCGGGCGAAGAGCAAGCAGAAGGGAATATCCATGGCGTCCCATACCGACGTTTTGCGCAGGTCGGCGCCGTTGATGAGGCCAGTGAGCGAGACGCTGCGGAGCACGGCGCGCCACGCTTCGTGGCCTTTGCCACTCGTGCGTCCGAAGAGTCGCGCGGGCAGCGCAAGAGCAATGAGGCCATCAGTCTTGGCCCATTCGGTGGCGCGCCAGAGAAACGGCAGGTCGGGATTCTTATCAGGATTTTCGTAGGTTCCCGCCAGTTCAGTCAGGCCCTTGGCGGTCAGAACACGGCGGCCAATAGCAGTGAAGGCGTCGTTGAGCGTGTCGGTCTCATTTTTTGTTGCCGTGGGGTTGGGGTCCTCGTCGTCGGTGTCTTCGCGCAGGCGAGTCCAAGGAGGATTGCCAATCACGATATCAAACGAATGGTCGAATTCAGTAGAAACGGCGGAGCCAAGACTGCCGATTTCGAACGCGGAACTTTTCGCGGGCGATGGCGTAGTGTTGCCAAACGAATGAAGCACGGTGCCGCGAAGATTCTTTGGGAACTTCAGGTCTTTGGGTGGGCGTGGCGTACCGTTGACCTCAATAGCGGTAATATAGAGCGACAGCGCGGCGAGCCGGAGCGCGGCCTCACTCACGTCGAAACCACGTAATTGGTTATAGAGAATATTCTGAATCGTGCGGGTGTTGGGACGGATTTCATCGCGTTGCCAGCGCTCGCGCACAAGCCGACGAAAGGCTAGAACGAGGAAGATGGAAGCGCCGCAGGTTGGATCGAGCACATGCGCTGCGGCCGGATCGGATGTGGCGGCAAAGGCCTGATCGACCATCAACTGGGCGATGAGGCGCGGCGTGTAGTGGACACTCTTTTTGCGGGCAGCGACACTGTCCACCCGATGGCTGAAATTCTCGTAAACCTGGCTGAGCACGCCGACAGGAATATGGGCAAAATCGAGGTCACCCCAATCGAGTTCGGTTTGAATGCGGCCGCCTACTGCCGACCAACCACGCAAAATCGCTTGGAGATGGCGAAAAATGTCGGGACCGAGTTTTCCAGTTCGACGATAGAAGCGCAGATATTCCTTTTCCCGGGCAGCGCTGGCATCGGCCGGGATCGACTCGTCGATGAGCGGGAGGAAGTCGCCGTTGAATGTGGCGTCGAGCCAAGCGGAGGTTTGTGCGGCCTTTTCGGCGGAAGAAAAGGCGTCTTTTAGTTCGGTTGCGGACCGGCTGATTTCCAAGCGTTCGCTAGGGAGCACAATCTCACGATCAATCAGAAAGCGGAAAAAAAGCGCCCGACCAGCCATCGACAACACATGGATCGGGTCGATGTCGGTGTGTGGGACGAAGGCTTCGTGGGTCTGCTCAAGCAGGGAAAAGATTTTCTTAAAGACGTAGTCGGAACCTTGGAGCAGGTTATTCTTCTCGTAGGTCCCATGCACCAGATGTTGGAAGAAAAGCGGAGCTCGATCCTCTTGGACTGAGATCGTGTCGAGCGCAGCGGTGGATGCGACGGCATGAAATCCTATGGGATAAATCTCAAGCGAACCTGGGTGGGCTACCGCGAGCCAGGCAGGATCGCTGCGGTTAGCGAGGAGGCGCTGGAGTTTTGCGATTTGCTCAGCGTCTACGGATTCGTTGCCGGTTGCATCGACGACGTAAAGGAGGGTGGTGCCTTGGTGCTTTGCGACACCGGCGAGAAGCGGCTCGCTCGTTGCCGCACCCCGCCGTGGCAGAAGATCGAGGTAATCGAGTTGATCGGGCTGGGAAAGCGGTTCGTCCAAGCGGACCAAGTCTGGACATCCATAGGCTCGCAAGTGTTCGGCCAGATGGTCGTCAGCCGCATTTGTGCGACGGGAACTCATCGAGCGGAAAGCTTAGGCTGGGCAACGCAGGTAATACCCGAGTGAAGTCTTGGCGCAGCGGGTAAGTCAAAACTTCTCCCTGCTTTCGGGCGAGAAACTCTCGCACCCGGCGAGGATGAGCCTGAGATTAGGTTGGATTTGGCTTTCCATTTGGGCGCCATTGCTGGGGTCGCTTTGAACAAGAGTAGGGCAAGCTCGGGAGCACTGGGCGTCGCTTTAAGAGCTTTTGGGGAAAGTCTGACTGAATTGGCTTCTTTGGCTTTTGAGATTGCGCCGGCGTTGGAATCCGATCGATGCAGGGGATGAAAACGAAGGGGTGGCTATCGAGAACGAAATTGGGTGATAAATCTCCGACTGTGGTGGAACCAAATCCGTGGCTCGTAACAAATCCAATATTCGATGAGACGCCGCGCTATGTTGGCGGGGTAAGTGTTCTCGATCAGACACGGTTGTTGACGGTGCTTCGGCACAACCGATTGGTGAGTCTTTTCCTCGGGCTTAGTACTTACTCGCATACGATCAACTATCGGGCGCAGATGCGTGGAATCGGGCAGATCGAAATTGACGAGGTCTACGTGGGAGTCGACCGGGAGGGGCGGCAGTTTGTCGTCCCGGTTCAGGCCAAGGGTGGAAACGATAAACTTTCAGCGGTGCAGGCGAGGCAGGATATAATGTGCTGTGCCAGTAAGTTTCCCGCCCTGATCTGCCGGGCGATTTCGGCGCAATTCATGGAAGGTGACCTGATCGCTTTGTTCAAACTTACGCTCGAAGATGGAATGATCAAAGTAGCCGACGAAGCCCATTATCGGCTGGTGCCGGCGGATCAAATTTCGCGCGAAGAGTTGAAGACTTATGCGCAAAGAAGAAAATGATGACTGTCGGGGTTTTGTCTTCTTCAGGATTTTAAATGGGGCGCCAATTCCGCGCGCAGCCGCTCGACGAGTTCCGGATCCATGAAATCGTAGTCATCGGGAATGCGGAGCGTGATCTGCGACTTGTCTTTCAGTTCGTCGGGAAAGCGGGCGCGCAGGCGATCGGCGTGTTTGCGTTCCATGCAAAAAATCTTGTCAGCCCAGCCGATGTGACAGTCGGTAACTTTGATACGAGCCCCGCTTTCTGTTCCGGCGGAGCGGGCTTCATAGCGCGGATGATTCTTGAAAAGCGCTTCCGCCGTGGGACTGCGCCACTGGTTGCGTGAGCAGATGAAAAGAAGTTTGATTTTCAAGACCGGCTTTCAAGGGGATCCAGGCAGAAGACTTGCCCACGAAACGCACGAAACCCAGAGGGGTGCGCAGCGATTCATTGTTCCATTCAGTCCACCGTTTGGTGAGATAAAAACCAGCTCGGTTTTGCCCGGAACTGTTTTTTCTTGTCATTCGTGAGTTTCGTGGGCCACTCCGGTTGCATTGTTAGGGTTTAAAAATCGAACTGGTCGATATTGCCCTTGTTGAAGATGAAGGGTTTTCCAAGGAGGATGTTGTCGCCTTTGATTTCGAAGGTGCCGAGTGAGCCGGCTTTGAAGCTGGTGGCACCGGGTTTGAGCTGGTCTTTGGCTGCGGCCACGGCGGCGTAGACGGTCAGGTAACCGAGATCACCCGTGTTCCATAGCACCACGCTGTCGGTCACGCCTTCGTGGACGTAACGTTTGTTTTCGTTGGGCAGGCCGAGGCCGATCACCTTCACCTTGCCGGTCTTGCCAGCTTGTTTAACCGCTTCCGCTGCGCCGGGGGTGCCGGGAGTGCAAATGGCCATGAGGAGTTTCAGATTCGGATAGGCGCTCATCAACGCGGTGGACTCGGATTGCGCCTTGTCCTTGAGGTCGTCGCTGGGACGCACGGCGACGAGTTTCATCTTCGGGTATTTTTCGGCAAGGCGCTGATTGATATATTTCATCCACTCACGCTGGTTGCCGGCGGTCAGGGTCGCCGTGATGATGGCGAACTCGCCTTCGTCGCCGCACAGGCGCGCGGCTTCATCCATCAGGCCATGGGCGATGCCTTCGGGTGTGGCTTGATTCACAAAAAACGAGCGCGCATCGGGCAGCGCGTCAGCATCGAAGGTGATGACCTTGATGCCGCTTTTCTCTGCTTTGCGCAGGGCGGTGGAAATGCTTTCCTTGTTTTCAGCCGCGACCGTGATGACGTCCACGCCGAGAGTGATCCAGTTTTCGACGATTTCATTTTGCTTGGCCGCATTGGAATCGGTCGGTCCGTCGAACAGCAACTCCACGCCGAGTTCCTTGGCCGCCTTTTCCGCGCCGACTTTGCAGGAGATGAAGTACGCATTGCCCTTGGCCTTGGGCATCATCGTGACGATCAGTTTCGAATCGGTCGCGAACACTGAGGTCAGGCTGGCGAGCAAAACCACGCCGGCGGTGGCAAGAAAACGAGGGAGGTTGTTTTTCATAGGGTAGAGGGATGAATAGGAAAACGGAGGAACTGATTTTTTAACCACTAATGGCCACTAATTTTCACTAATTGCTGATTTCGGATTAGTGAGGTTTAGTGGCCATTAGTGGTAAACCGTATTTCTGAATGTTTCAGGTCGATTTTCGGCTTCGGAGTTGAGACACGAGTTTTGGCAAAACGCTCCCGGTGAGGGCGACCAGCAAAAGCGCGCCGGTCAGCAGGCCGGACATTTCTTCCGCAGCGTTCATGCGCATGATGACGGGCAGGGTGGCGAGGCCGTTTTTCAGGACGGCGATTGCGGCGACGCCCAGCAGAGTTCCGGTGACGCTTCCGCGTCCACCGAAGATACTCGTGCCGCCAAGCACGACCGCGGTGATCGCGAATAATTCATACCCAGTTCCGGCGTCGGCTTTGGCCTGACCGAGCCGCGCCGTATAAATCAGCGCGGCGATCGCGGAGATCACGCCGGCGAGTACGTAGACAAGTGCGATTCGCCGGTTGACCGGGAGTCCGGCGTAACGCGCACCTTCCGGCGAGAATCCGATCGCGCGAAATGAACG
>JAYVMJ010000573.1:0-4489 GCA_043759025.1 Verrucomicrobiota bacterium
AGCGCCTTCTCCTTGAATTCCTTCGCGGCGTCTGCGACGGCGGCGAGCGGTGCGCTGTTTTTTGTCGGCTCGGGATGCTTGCCGTTGCCCGCGGGTTTCGCCGGCTCGGCATGTTTGGCCAGAGCGGCCGCGTGGGCCTTGTCTTTGGGATCGGCAGCGTGCGGTTTTGCGGGCGCTTTTTCTTTGGCAGGTTTGGCGTGCTTGGAGGTGCTGGACATAACGTAAATAATATTTCCCCGGACGAATGGCAGACGGTCGTGTTAGATTCCGACATTCCCACTCACGAACCCAGCGTGAGCTTGGGCGGATTGAGTAGCTGTCGGGTTAAATCAGAGCGCTGTTTCAAGAGAAACGAAAAGTCAATGTCCGTGCCTTTTGTGGCTATTTCAAGTTCTATTTGACGCAGACGTGGCTCCAGAAAACGCCGTTGAAGCGAGCGCAATCCCTCGTTGGCCATTTTGGCCAGCCCTTCATCGTCCGACGTCTCGAACAGCAGCGAGGCAATTAATGATTTTTCTTCCTCTGTTTCAAGGATTTGGTCGAGTTGGGTGTTGCCGGCCCAGTCGTTGTGGGCGACCGCGGCGAGCAGGCGGTTCAAGACGATCCCGGACGCGTGGGATTGGTCGATCCATTCGTGGGGCAACTGATTGGCGAGAGCGCGGAGCAAAGGCTCGTGATGCAGGCAGAGAAAAAGCAAGTGAGCTTCGGTGGCTGAGTGAAAAAGCTCCACCGCCGGTTTTGTTGCGGCGGGCGGAAGGGCATTGGGGTTCGCAAACCGTCCGCTGCTCCCGCGACGGGCCTGTTGTGCGCGCCAGTCCCTTTCCAATGCGTCCAGCGGAACCCGGATGAATTGTGCGATTTCGCTGAGAAACGACATGCGCGCGACGTCGGAATCGGTTTGCGCAATAATCTCGAACAACGCGGTCGCGACGCGGGATTTTTGTTCGGCGGACGCGGTCAGCGGGGTGGGGAGCAGGGAGCGGCAGGCGAATTCCATCGCCGAAAGGGAACTCTTCCGCACTTCCTCGTAAGCCGCGAGCCCGCGCTCAAGAAAGAGCAAATCGGGGTCCATTTTTTCCACCCCGGCCAGCATCAGGAAACGCACTTCCAGGCCGGCTTTCAGGGCCATGGGCAGGAAACGCAACGAAGCTTTTTGTCCGGCGCTGTCGCTGTCGAAAAAACACTCCACTTGCGGATGATGGCGTCGCAGTAACGCGAGCTGGCCTTCGGTGATCGAGGTGCCCTGCGGCGCAACGGCCGTTTTCAAACCTACGCTCCAGCAGCGAAGGGCGTCGAGCTGGCCTTCGACGAGGACGAACGGATGGCCGTCGCCGGCATTGCTGCGTGCTCGGTCGAGATTGAACAGCAGATTGCTTTTGGTGAAGACAGGCGTTTCGGGCGAGTTGACGTATTTCGCCTCGCGCGCCGGATCGTCCTGCGGCGTGAGCTCGAGTTGACGCGCCGTGAATGCGACTACGCGTCCTTGGTGGTCGCGGATCGGAATCATCAGCCGTCCGCGGAAACGCGGTCGCATGGCCCCGATCGTCAGCACCGCGCCGTCGCGGGTGAAAAAGAGTCCGCACTGACGCAGCGCGTCCTCGGTGAACCCTTTTTTGATCAACACGGCGGCAAGCCCCGAGTCTTCCGGCGGGGCAAAACCAATCTTGAAATCTTCCCCGAGCTCAGGCGTAAAACGGCGCTTTTCGACCCAGTAGTTGCGGATAAATTCCCCGTTCGGGTTTTTGGCGAGAAAAGCCTGCCGGTAGTAGTCCGCCGCCAGGTCGTGGATGTCGAAAATCTCCTGGCGCAGCGAACGGCTTTCGCGGGTCGGGCCGCCGGTGCCTTCCTCGTATTCAAGGGTAAAGGCGAAACGCTGGGCGATGGCTTCCACTGATTCGGTAAATTGCAGGCCCTCGGTTTCCATCACGAAGTTGATGATGTCCCCGGCTTTCCCGCAGCCGAAGCACTTGTAGTAACCCTTGTCCGTCGAAACGTTAAACGAGGGCGTTTTTTCCGGGTGAAATGGGCAGAGACCCTTGAAGCGGGCGCCGCCGGCCTTCCGCAGGGTTACGACACGACCGACCACGTCATGGATGTTGATGCGATTCTTTAGATCGCGGAGGCTGCTGGCTTTTATGACAGACACGTAAACGAATCCCCGGATAACTGGACGTAGATGGCCCCATCACCAATGAAAACCGGTGCTTCGGGCGGCAACGGAAGGGGAAGCAATCGGCACAATTTGTCCAGTATTTGCGGGACGATTAAACTTTTAACGGACCTCGGTGTCTGTCAAGTTGCGCGGCCCCTTTTTCCCGACGACCCGCGCGACATTTTCCATGCCTTCATTTCTGCAGAATACACTCTTTGCCCTGGCCTTCGCCACGGGTCTCTCGGCCTTTGCGGCTGACAAAGCGCCTCCCGTTGTCCCGATTTGGGAGCACAAGCTGGTCGATTTCAGCGATGCCGATTACCGCTACGCCATCGAGCAACTTTTCCAGAACTATGAAAAAACGACCGGCCACAAGCTCGTGCCGGGACCAAAGAAAAAAGTGGGATTGAAGATCTATGCCGATTCCGGCCCGGGTCTCGCCACTCCCTTTGGCTTGGTCCGGGGCGTGATTGCCGCCCTTGAAAAACGCGGGTTTGCGAGTGAAAATATCTTTCTGGTCGGATTGAATCCGCTCCGTCTGCGTCTCACTGGTTTTCTGCCGTCGCTTGCGACCGGCCAAGTGCCATTCCCGGGACATCCGGTATACGTGTTGGAGTCGGGAAAATTTTACGATCCGGTTTGGTTTTACGACAGTCCACTGCCCTCAAGGTTTGATCCGATCACCAATGATCGGGCCGTCGAAGCAGCTGCCGGTGGCAAGTCAACGACCACGACGGAAGAAGACCGTAAGAGTTTTCTCGCGACGCCGTTGTTTTTGGACGCCGATTTCTGGATTAACCTGCCGGTTTATTCCGACCACCCGGTGCTCGGGGTAAACGGCGCCCTGGTTAACGCCACCCTTTGGAATGCGAGTAACACGTTCCGTTTCTTTAAGAGCCCAGCGACGGCCCCGGCAGCGGTGGCGGAGATGGCGGCCATCCCCGAATTGCGCGAAGGGTGGGTGCTCAATATCGTCAGCCTGCAACTTTACCAGTTCATCGGTGGACCGTACTTCAATTCGCTTTATACGGTCTCGGAACCGTGGCTGTTGATGAGTTCGGACCCGGTCCTTCTCGATGCCTACATGCTCGATAGACTGAACACCGCCCGAAGGAAAAACGGATTTGCGCCGATTTCAGATGACGATGCCCGGATGCTCGATTTCGCCCAGCAGTTGGGTGTCGGCTCGATGGACACCAAACATATGGAGTTGGAAAAAGTGGGCGATACACCTTGAAAATTCTTGATGCGCAGGCGTATCTGCGCGCATCTTCACCCCGATGAGTTACGCTGACTATTTGCCCATCCTGATCCAGGTTGTTCTCGCCGCTGCGATTACGATCGGGATTATTACGGCCAGTCAACTTTTGGGCCAGCGGTTCCGCCGCAACGCGATCAAGGATACGCCGTATGAATGTGGCGTTCCGTCGGACGGAAGCACGCATACGCGGTTTTCGGTCAAGTTCTACGTCACGGCGATGTTGTTTATCCTGTTCGATATCGAAGTCGTTTTTCTGATCCCTTGGACGTTTGTTTATCGCGATTTTTTGGCCAATCATATCGCGATTCTCTGCCCAATGTTTTTCTTTCTCGGGGTGCTGGTGTTGGGACTTTTCTACGAAGTGAAGAAGGGTGCGTTGGAGTGGGAAAAGTGACGTCCGGCGCGCTTGGGCAATCGCAACGTCCGGCGGATTTTTCCATGGTTGGATTTTTCTTCGCGATACTGATCAATTTAACCAATCGAGTGGTCTGATTTCATGCGCCTCGACAAATACATCTCGCGCAGCCGGGTGGTGGACTTGGGTAGCGCGGACATCGAGGGAGCACTCTCCGAACTGCTCAACCTGACCGTCGATCGGTTCCCCGACCTGAATCGCGACACTCTTTTGAAGGGGTTGCTCCGGCGGGAAAATACGATGACCACGTATCTCGGCCTTGGCGTTGCGATGCCACATGTGCGCGTGAAGATGGGGCGGCGCTATGTGCTGGCGGTCGGGCGGAGTCATTACGGTATTCGCTATGATGGCGCGCTGGAAAACGAGCCGGTGCACCTGTTGATCATGCTTATCGCGGACGAGAAGGCGCGGGATTATCTTCAGGTGCTCGCTGCGCTGGCGCGGTTATTTAAAGAGCAGGATTTCGTCAACAGCCTCCTGCAAGCGGCCGATCTCGATACTTTCCACGAACGGCTTTTCGCAGGTTTCGGCGGACTCACACCGAAGCCGGTTCCGGCGACGCAAAGCCGGGTCAATCGCGTGGTGCTGCGCGAAGCGGAAAAAATCGCGAGCGGCAGCGGTTGCACCGGTTTGATGGTTTTCGGCGATACGTTCTCCGGTG
>JAYVMJ010000574.1:0-2412 GCA_043759025.1 Verrucomicrobiota bacterium
GGTCATTCCACCCGCACGCTCAACGAAGTCTTCTCGGAAGCGGGCCGAGATATCCGCACGAAGACTTCCCTGCTGGAATCCCGCTTCATCGCTGGCACCGAATCGCTATGCGAAAATTTCGCCGCCGCCTACCGGAAACATTATCTGCAGGACAATCCCAAGGGTTACATCGCCGCCCGCCTGCAGGATCAGGGCAGTCGCCGCCTGCAGCACGGCGACACCGTCTTCATGCAGGAACCCGACATCAAAAATGGCGTCGGCGGGCTGCGCGATTATCAGAACACGCTGTGGATGGCCAAGGTTCGCCTCGGCATTTCGCGCATGGAGGAACTGGCGGAACAGCATTATCTGCAACCCACGGAATTGCGGCAATTTCAACGCGCCTACGTCTTTCTCCTGCGGGTGCGCAATGAGCTTCACTACATGAGCAAGCATCCCACCGATGTGCTCAACTTGGACACGCAGCCCAAACTGGCGACCAATCTCGGCTATCCGCAACAGAAGCTGCTCGAGCTCGTCGAAGCGCTGATGCATGATTACTATCGGCACGCGCAGGCCATTTATCGCATTTCAAAAATCGTCGAACAACGGCTGGCGCTTACGATCACCAGCGGACCCGGTCTGGTCGGGTCGTTGAAAAATATGCTCATGGCGCGCCGCACCGAGCGAACGAAAACCTTCGACGGTTTCGTGTTGCGCGGGCGACAGCTCGCCGCGCAAAAGGCGGAAATATTCCGCGAAGACCCGGTTCGCCTCATTCGCGTTTTCCGCCATTGCCAGCAATTGGACTGCACCCCCGACGTCGATCTCGCCGCTCTCATTCGTAGGTCCGTCCACCTCGTGACAAAAGAAGTCATCGAATCCAGCGACGCGAATCTGAGCTTCCGCACCATGCTCGAAGAAGCGGGAAAAGTTCATACTCCGCTCGCCCTCATGCACGAGCTCGGCGTGCTCGGCGCATTTCTGCCGGAGTTCAAACCGCTCACCTGCCTCGTCCAGCATGAGTACTATCACCGGTACACTGCGGACATTCACACGCTGAGCGCGATCCGGGAACTTGACACAATTTTTACCGCGAGTGAGCCCGTGACCGCGCGCTACCGGGACGAACTCCACAAGACCGCCAAGCCGACCCTGCTCTACTTGATCCTTCTGTTGCACGACATCGGAAAAGGCGTGGGCATTCAGGGCCACGCAGACACCGGCGTCGCGCTCGCGGCTCCCGTCTTGGAGCGACTTCAGATCGCGCCCGACACCCGGGTCGTCGTGAACTTTATCATCAAAAATCATTTGTTGATGGCACGGTTCTGGCAGAAACACGATCTCGATGATCCCCAGACCTCAGCGGCATTTGCAGAATTGGTTGGCGACGCCGACCAACTGCGTTATCTGTACGTTCACACGTATTGCGACGCGCGCGGGACGTCGGCCGATTTGTGGAACGGATACAAGGACACTCTTCACACCCACCTTTTCACCACCACCCTCGAGCGACTGACCCTCGGCGACAAAGTGGAAAAACGCCTTCGCGAACTTAAGGAAATGACCCGCCAGAACCTCATCACCCAAACGATTCCCGGCATTAGCTCTGATGAAATCAGCGCGCATTTCAATTTATTGCCCGAGCGTTATTTTGTGCAAACGGACTCCTCGGAGATCACATTGCACATCCAGATGGTGAATCGCCTGCTGCATTCCATTTCCGCGGCGAATTCGCTGGGTTCGCTCCGTCCCGCCATTGAATGGAAAGACGACATCAATCGCAGTTACACAACCGTCCACGTCGTCACCTGGGATCGCGCTGGACTTTTCTACAAACTCGCGGGCGCGTTCAGCGTGGCGGGCCTCAGCATTCTTTCCGCCCGGATCACCACGCGCGCGGATCATATCGCCATCGATACGTTCAACGTCGTCGAGCCCGGCCGCGGACTGGTGCAAAATCAAACCGCGATGGAAACATTTGCGCGCACCGTCGAGGAAGCACTCGTCGGCAACAAGGACTTGATGCCGGACATCACCGCGCAGGCCAAAAAGGTCGCGAGCTCACGCTACACCACCCAAAGCACGGAACTGCCGGCGTCGTTTCCGCCGACGGTCGAGGTTTACAACGAACTCTCTTTAAAACGCATCATTGTCGAAGTGCAGGCGCATGACCAAATCGGTCTCCTTTATCAGCTGGTGAAAACGATTTCCGATCACGGTTTCGACACCACTTTTGCGCGTATCAACACCGAACGCAGCATCGCGATCGACACTTTTTATATCGAACCCAACAAACCGGATGAAGAAGTCGACACGCAACGTCTGCTCACCCTCCGCGACGCGTTGAAGGCGATCATCACTCCGGCAGTGGTCGCTGCGGTTTAAGGCCGGTCTAAACGGTCCGCGGGAAGTCCCGGCCAATCCCCGCCC
>JAYVMJ010000575.1:0-5200 GCA_043759025.1 Verrucomicrobiota bacterium
TCCGGCTGCACGCGGTCATTTAGTAGGGCAGAGGCGGAAACGGGGAAGAGCTGTCGGGGGTGGATTTCCAACACCATAGTTAAACCCCGGGAAAACTTCGTCGCCATATACGACATAATTTTTGTCGTTTCGGACGATCCACCCCTGGCCGCAATCGACTCCGTAACGAACGCAGCCCAAGCTCCGGTGCGGTCAATCCAGTTGGATAACTGCTTTCCCGGCTGAATAAAACTCAGCGCGTAGGCCGCGAGGACGAGCGCTGGTTTTCCCTTCCTGAACGGCGGCTTGAATTGCCAGTAGTGCACCGTCTTGATCGCATTCGGAATCAACCGCGGCGATGAAGCCGAATCCACATTGGGAATCCGCACCCGGCCGTCCTCGTCGATAAAAAACGAAACCATGACGAAATCCGTTTTCCCCACCGCCAAGATAAAACCATCCGGATAAACCGGCACGGACTGGCGGATAAATTCGAGAGGCAAATCCAAATCGTCCTTCATTACCGGTTGGTATTTGAAGACGGGCCGGCCGCCGCTCACTTCCAACAGCCGGTTTCGGAAAGCCGTGAAACTGCTCATCGCCACCGTCAGTTCCTGTCGGAATTCGTAACCAAAATTAAACCGGGCCGGAACCGCCACGCCCTTGAAAAGCAGCGGGCTGTACATCGTGTCCTTCGCCTCGCGCAGCAGGGCATCGCCGAAATATTTTTCCGTATAAGCGGCGAGCAGATAATCGACGGCGTGGCCGTTGACATCCAGCTCCACCGCCACCCCTCAACTCCGCTTTCGGAATCGGCGGAAAGTCCGTCAGTCTCGCGCCATTGACGGTTATCTTGGAAAGCTGCAACGGTGCCTCCGCTCCGGTCGCCGGTGATTCGGACGACGCAGTTGTTCCGGCAAACGCCGCGACGGTCAGCAGCGCCCTGACGACCGGGAGAAACGAAAGAATCAGCCCAATAACCCGACGAATGCGAACGCCGCCGATCCAAAGTGGAAATGAACGAGGCACGGCGGAAAAAGCACGGCTTTATTGCGGACCATAGACTCGAACGTAATCGATGCGATATTCCCGCGGGAATTTCGTGGTATCGTCGGGATAACCCGGCCACGCGCCGCCCACCGCGAGATTGAGCAGAAGAAATCCTTTCATGCCATCGAACACCCACTTCGTCCCCGCCGGAAGATCGGCGGGAGTGCGCGTGTGGAAGATTTTTCCGTCGAGCAGCCAATCGATTCTTCCGGGCCGCCAGTCGACCGCGAAGACATGATACGCTTCGCTAAACGTGGCGTCATTGGGCAGCACGGTGAATTTCGTGAGGCCATGCTGCCCCGAATAACCGGGACCATGCAGCGTCCCATAAAGCGTGCCGGGTTGGTGCCCGATGAGCTCAACGATGTCGATTTCCCCGCAAGCGGGCCACGGGACTTGATCGATGTCGTCGCCGAGCATCCAGAAGGCGGGCCAGATCCCCTGCCCGCGCGGCAATTTCAAGCGTGCTTCGATCCGTCCGAAACGCGCGGCAAATTTCCCGTGGGTTTTTAATCGCGCCGAGGTGTAACCACCGGTCGGGGTGCGAACGGCTTTCAACACGAGCGCCCGACCATCGGTGGCTTCGGGATCGGCGACCACGAATGAATTTTCGCGCGAGTCGGTGTAGGTTTGCAGTTCCTTATTGCCCCAGCCGTTGTCGCCCAGATCCATGACCCACTTCGCGGGATCAGGGCCGGTGTCGGGCGGCTGGTTGAATTCATCCTGCCAAAGGGGAGCGGCCGAAAGGGCAGAGGTCATGAAAAGAGTAAGGATTGAAAGAATTGCTCGCATAAGCGGGGTGAGCGAGGCGCCCGTCGACTAGTGCGCGTCGCGATGATAAGTCTGAATCGCATGCGCCGGCACGGAACACGCCAGCGCTTCAGTACCCGTCGAAAGAGTGAAGTGAACGGGCGCGTTGCTTTCGTTGAGCACGATGGCCGCGAGAGAGCCGTCCGGATTAAGGAAGGCGACCGACTGCAATTCGGCCGGCCCGCCGATGGAGGCGATCCGATGTGCGCCCGGTTTAACGAAGCGGGAAAACTGGCCGATGTAATAAAACGACGGACCGTAGCGCACCTCTTTCGTCGTGGTATCGACGATCACCGGTGCATCGCAGAAATTGCCGACGTGATTGGGCCCGCCGCTTTGGTCGAGCACGATGTTCCAGTCGATGTAACCACAAACCCAATTGCGGAAATCACCGATCATGTTGCGCGCATAACCTTCACCGTGGGCCCACGAACCGATCGCGCCGCCGCCTTCCCAGCAGCCCTCCGTGAAAAGAATTCGTTTATCCGGAAATTGCGCGTGAACGCGTGACGACGCCGCGAAGTCGTCGCTGACGTACCAATGCAGCGCGGCGCCCCAGAGATATTTCGCGGACTTTGGGTCACCGAAAACCGCCGCGGCATGTTTTTCGAGGATATCACGATTGTGATCGTGGGCGAGGAGCTTGACGTTCGTGAGTCCGGCTTTTTCGAGCTCCGGCCCCAGGTGATCGCGGACAAAGTCACGTTCCTGATCCGGTGAATAAAGACATGATTCCCAGACCTGTTTCGCCTCGGGTTCATTCTGGACGGTCAGCGCCCAGATCGGGAGTTTCTCCGCCGCCATTGCCTGGACAAACTTCACGTAATAACGCGCCCAGGCCGGGGCGTATTCGCTCCGCAGCGAACCGCCATCATCCATCCGGTTGTTGGTTTTCATCCACGACGGCGGACTCCATGGCGACGCGAGGATCTGCAATTTACCGCCCGCCGCGTTGTTCGCATCGTGGAGCAGCGGCAAAAGCCAGCGACGCATCGGCGCGAGCGAGAAATTCAACAGGTCGTAATCTCCCGGCGTTTCATCCAACGCCCACATGTTCAGGGAAAAATCGCAGCTGTTGAGGTGGGTTCGCGCGAGCGTGTAGCCGAGACCGTCCCTTGGATCGTAGTAGCGGTGCAAAATCTCGGCCCGCTTCTCCGCGGGAATCTGGGCCAGCACCCACGCCGACGATTCCGTCAACGCTCCGCCAAATCCTTCGATCTCCTGAAAACGTTGTTCCGGAAAAATGGTCAACGCCCCCGCCGTCAATCCCGCGCCCGCCGGCGTCGCGATCCGAGCCAACCGGTGACCGTTGTCGCGGGCCGTTTCGGTGACCGTCCAACTGGGCGATGATTGAGCGGAAAGCATGGCGGTCGAAAGGAGCGCGAAAGCCGCGAGACTGTGGCGGGAGAAAGGCATTACTGTTAAATCAGGACGCCGGAACGGCGGCAGTGGCTTTGCGCCCGGCGAGTTCCCGCTCGATCTCTTTCACCTGCGGTTCGTCGAGACGGTAGAAAACAATCGCAAGTCCCGCCGCCAGACAGAAGGCACCCGGCAGCAGACTGAAAAGCAGGATAATGCCGTGAAGCGCGCGCGGCGTTTGGACGGCATTGGCGACGAACCCGTAATAGTCGTTCAACCAGCCGATCATGGCGCCGCCGATGGCGAGGCCGATTTTCTGCACCATCACGGTGGCGGAAAAGATCAAACCCGTGGCGCGCCGGCCAAACTTCCATTCGCCGTAGTCGGCGGTGTCGGCGTAGAGCGACCACACGATGGCGGGGGTCGGGCCCGCCGCGAAACTGCCAATGATGTTCAACGCATACAGCACCGGCAGATTGTGCGGATCGACAAAGTAACAAAGCCCGATGCCAAGCGCGTTAATGATGGTCAGCACGATCATCAACAGGCGTCGTGAAAAATAGCGCGTGAACAGTTTGGTGGAGAGCGCGCCAATGATAAAACAGAGGAAGCCGACGAAATTAAAGGTGCCGAGGCTGGTTTCCTGTCCCACGCAGTACTTGAAATAAAAGATGCCCGCACCGCTGCCGCAGGCCGACATTGGCGAGGTTGAGGAAGGCGACGAAAAACAAAACTTGCCACGGACCATTCCGCCGGAGATCGCGCAAATCAGGTCCGATCGACGTGCCCTGGTTCGGCGGCGAAACGACGCGCTCGCGCGTATTCGCAAAAGTGTAGAAAAACATGGCGACCGAAATCACCGCAAAGATGGCCATCGTGTTGCGAAATCCGTCCGCCTGGCTGCCGCTCGCCCCGGCGAGAATTTCTTTCATCCACGGAACCAGCCAGCCAATCAAAAGCGTGCCCGTAAAGGCGCAGGCGAAACGATAGGAGGAAAGCGAAGTGCGATCCTCGGAAGAGGCCGACATGACGCCCATGAGCGCGCCGTACGGCGTGTTGATCGCGGCGTAGGCCACGAGCGTCAGCGTGTAGGTGATATAAGCGTAAACCAGCGTGCCGTGCGGACCGAAGCCCGGATTGGCAAACATGACGTAGCCCAGCACGCCATAGGGCAGCGCGCCCCACAAAATCCACGGACGGAATTTTCCCCAGCGGGTATTCGTCCGGTCGGCGATCATCCCAATGACGGGATTCAGGAACGCCACGATGATCGGCATCGTCGCCATCAGCCAGCCCGCCGCCGAATTCTTGATGCCAAGAATATCGATATAATAATAGGCGAGAAACTGATTGAAGGCCTGGAAATAAAAATTCGAGGCGGTATCGCCCAGACCATAGGCGAATTTTTCTTTGAAGGTCAGCCGTTCGGAGGAGGTGGGCACGAAGGGATGGGGTTGGGGTTACGTCCGGGAAGGGTTGCCGCGGATCGTTCCGACGATGCGCCGGGGACGTAAGTGACGAAAGGGAAAAGAAGCGGAGTGAGGGATCGCGCACCGGTGGCAAACGCCGGTGCGCGTCACCCCTCACCCCGCAATTTTTCGGTCAGCTCAGAACGAGATCTGATAAGTCATCCGCGCCGTGATCGGCGGATTGTAGATCAGCCCATAGAGCTTCGTATCGTTGAGCAGGTTGTCCACGTTGAGCTGGACGAACTGGCCGTAACCGCCCGATTTCCACTCCTTGCGGACGAACGCATTGATCGTCAGTTGGGATGGCATGTAGAGCACGATCACCTTGCCATTCGTATCCGTCTGGACCTGACCGGAACCGTGCGTCACGCCGGAGAAGTACGCGCGTTGCGAAGCCCAATCTCCACCCGCGCCGACCACCCAGCCTTTCATCGCGCCGGAGAACTTGTAGTTCGCAAAGACGGTGTAGCGATTCTTCGGGGTGTCATCGCCGGGGAACGTGCCGGTGTTGGTCCGCGTCGACGTGTCGGTCG
>JAYVMJ010000576.1:0-12534 GCA_043759025.1 Verrucomicrobiota bacterium
GGCTTCGCACGTATTTGCCGCCGCTGGCTTTGAAGGCAAGGTGACCCTAACTATGACGAGCGAAAAGGGAAAGTCGATGGACATGAACTATTCCATGAAGGGCGAACGTGTCCGGACCGACATTAATGCGGGCGGCCATGAAATGAGCACCATCATGGACGTACCGAAGCTGGAAATGATCATCCTGATGGCCGAGCAAAACATGTACATGGTGATGCCGATCAAAAAGCCCGTCGAGCAAGCCATGGAAAAGCACCAAGGCGAAGCAGCGAACATCGATATCAACCGGACTGGGAAGACCGAAACCATTCTCGGATACAAGACAGAGCAGCTATTAATCACGGACAAAGAGAAGGGAACCGTCACGGAACTCTGGGTGGCACCCGACCTTGGCACATTCATGGGAATGGGAAATAGCGGCGGCAGTCCATTTGGAGGACGCAAACAATCCGCCAGTTCGGCCAAGTGGGAGGAAGCACTGAAGGGCAGCAAAGGCGGCTTTCCCCTGCGCGTGATTTCACACGACGCCAAGGGCAGGGAAACCTTCAAGATGGAAGCAACGAAGATCGAGCCCGGTTCACTCCCCGATTCGTTATTCGTCCCTCCGGCTGGCTACCAAAAATTCGAAATGCCCAATATGGGGGGCATGAATCCCTTCAAGCACGAGTGAGTTTCACTCTTTAAACGTCCCGGACGAAACCGATCGTCCAAACAAAAAGGCCGGGCAAGCGCCCGGCCTTTCCATTGATCGAAAATAAAAAACAAGCTTACTTGCCAATCTTGAGCAGTTCTTCCGCGTTGAACGGCGCGGTGCGGGTACCAAGCTCAGTCCGGATACGAGCCACAGTTTCCGGTTGTACCTCCGGAGCCTTGTTACCCCATTCCTGTCGGACATAGCTCAAGGCGTGAGCAATTTGTTCGTCCTTCAATGAAGCGCCCAGACCTGGCATCGCATTATTAAACTCCTTTCCTTCAACCTTGATCGGGCCATTGAGCCCGAGCAGCACGATGCGGATGATCCGCTCTTCATCGCCTTCCGCCCATTCGGAGCCGGCCAGCGGGGGGAAAACGCCCGGGACACCCAGCCCCGTTGCCTGGTGGCAGGTGATACAAATCGAAGCGAAAACTTTTTTGCCGAGCACGGCCGGTGATAGGGGCGCCTGGACGACTGCCCCCGGTTTTTCCCGTTTGGCGTGCTCGTTGACCACGAGCGGGTCAAAGCGAACGGAGTAATTGGCAATATAGATGGCTCCGACTAAAATCGCGCAGCACATCAATCCGAGGACGCCGAACGGAAGGAACGGATAGCCACCATGCGCCTTGTCCGGCATTTGTTTCCGGAGCTGCGCGTGGACCTGCTGGATGCTATCATCGCTGGCACCCGCTTCTTCAAAGCGATAATTATTGTCGGGAGTAGAGCTCATCTTAGTGGCCTTCCTCCTTGGAGGTTTCAGCAGGCGCATTCAAACTGCGTTCAGTGGGATAGTCGTAAGTATCCTTCAAACTTTCCAAATAGGCCACCAAGGCCCGTGCACGATAACTCGGCACCACTTCAGAACCGGGAGCGGGTGCAAATTTACCCGTCAACTTGAGGGCGAGATACGAGGATTGGCGGTCTCGGGTGGAGTGCGTGTCGAAGAGGAATTTATAGGACGGCATATTGCCAGATGCGACCGAGTCCGGGGCGTACAGGATTTTGTAGAAATAATCGCTGTAATCGTCCACGCTGGTGGTGTCACCAAGGCGAACGCCAACATTACGGAGGTCCGGTCCCATGCGGCTTTGTCCAATCAAAACCGTTTTATCGCGGATGTAGTCACGCGCGTAACTGGCGCGCTGACCCCATTTGCGGGCGACGTCGGCGCCGAATCCCTCGTGCCGCACCTGTTGAGTGTGACACGTCACGCAGCCGAGATCCTGATAAACCATGCGGCCTTCGTCGGCCAAGCCTGACATCCGCTGGGGATACAAGGTGTCGTCCGCCGGGTCTTTAACCTGAGCAAGACTGCCCAGCTGCTTGTGCGCCGAGAGCAAAACCCCGGCCCAAGAGACAGCGATGATGGCGAAAACGCCGAGAAAAAGTGCGAGCCCGTTTTTCATGCGTGGCCCTCCGTGACCGATACTTTTGTGATGCTCAAAGCGGGAGGATTACGAAAGGCGGCCACCTTGCTGTTTTTCGAGAAGATCGCCCAAGTTTGGAACCCGAAGTTAATGAGAAATGCCACGTGCCCCAATAGGAGGAGTGCCAGCGCGATCGATCGAAGGGTGAACCAGACGGAAAGCTCCTTGGTCATAACGCCGAACAACGAACCTGTTTCAATAGCTTCGTTGTTCAACAGATGGCCCTGAGCCCAGCCGCCTACACCGAGTGCAACCACCAAAAGGCCAATACCAAGAACGGTGGTGCCAAAATGGGTCTTCACCAAAACCGATGATTGCCACTCCCGGCCGGTGAGACGGGGAATGATAAAATAGGCCGCTCCAAACATGGCCGTCGAGAAGCAGGCGTAGAGGATGAGCCAATCCCGGAGATCGGAGATGAGCGTAAGCTGGGCGATCGCCGCAAATCCATGGGTCGAAAGGGCAAAATTCAAAATCGATGCCAAAACGAAACTCACCATGCTCAGAAAAATAAACCGGAGGGTAACGCTGTTACCCAAAGCGCGGTAATTTCCCGCAAGCGTACCGAATAGGTTAAGGGAAATTACGACAACCGGAACGACCAACAGGAAGTTGGCAGCCCCGCCCAAGGTCGAGAGCCAAACAGGAACCGGGGCCCCGATGAGCCGGCTGCCGCCAGCGAGGGCGGTTGCCGCCGCGAGCCACCAGAAAGCCAGCGGCGCGAGATAGTAATTCGCCACCGGTTTGCCGATAATCTTTGGCAAAAAATAATAGGCCGCCGCCAAGGCGGTCGGAACAAACCAAAGGCCGTACAAACCCTGCACGTACCACGCGTTGACGATTGGCTGCAAGATCCCGCGCACGGGAGCCTTCAGCAGCATGATTTGCGCGATGGAGTAGAGCCAGGGAAACCAAAATGCCGCACCAAAAAGATACCATTGCGACGCATAGACATTCTCCGTGTTGCGAATGCTGAAGGTCGTTATGCCCCAAACGCCCACCATCGCGTACGCGATGAGCAAAATCAAGGGAACGAACCGCGGCATTTCCAAAAGTTCAAAGGAAGTCGAGTAGCCGCCAAGAATTCCAAGGACTCCAAGGGTCACACCAATATTCCAAAAATTCGCGGCGACAAACAACCAGCCGCCGTGCCTGAGCGTCGTCGCAGAAAGCCGGGCCATCAGCCAGAGTCCAAAGGCGAAGGCGACGTTCATGCCCCATCCGTAGACCAGCGCATTCTGCGCGGCCGGAACAATCCGACCGTGCGTGGTCCACGCGCACTCCGCGAGAAATTCCGGCGAGTGCAGCTGAATGGCGGCGATGAGTTGCAATACTCCGCCGGCCAGCAGCCACCAAATTGCCGAGCCAAAAAAGACCAGGACCGGCCATTTGGCCGATGCATCGATCTCTGCCTGCTCCGCGCGAGCGTTCTTATCAGTGGAATTCATCAGCAAAAATTACTTCTTGGCATGTTCGCGAACGACGAGCTCCATCGCCCGGTCAATCGGAATACGGACGATCCCGGCTTTTTCGTCGATCCAGCCGTAACTGGTGGATTCGTCGTGTTCCTTCTTCCGGTGGTCAGTCAGCAATTCCTTGCGCTCGGCCGGCGTCTTCACGCCGGCGACGGGATCGACGGTGAAAGCATGCGGACGATAGATCTTGTTCGCCAGCCACGCAAAGAGCGCGAACGAGATCAACACGATGATCGCGGTGAACACCGGCGTGCGGTGGGGAAAAGAGAAATTGGACGAGGAATCGCTCATGGCGCGGTGGCTTCGTGGTGCGTGAGGGACTCAAGAATTCGCGGATCGCGAATCGGGATGATTTTTGTCGTGCCGAGACTTCTCAGATAGGCCCAGACACAAATGCCACCCACCCCGACGACCGACGTGAGCACCCAAAACAAATTAAAGGAGAAAAACGGCAGCGGCTGGCCCTCCGCATCCTTCAAGGCCGGCAACGTGTTGTAGCAAATATCGATGAGGATCGTTACGGCAATCCCGATGCTGACGAGCAACGCGGGCTTCAGTTCCGCTTTATTGCGATAGCGAAGCCAGGCAACAAATGGCGCAAGGAAGTGCCCGAACAAAAGCACCATTCCGATCCACAACCAGTCTCCATGTTCGCGGATGTTATACCAAAAAGTCTCCTCGGGAACGTTGGCATTCCAAATCAGGAAATATTGGGCGAAGGTCACATAGGCCCAGAAAACCACACAGGCGAAGGCCAGTGAAGTCAGGCAGTGGAACTGGTTTGTGTTATAGATGCCCTTCAAGTCGCCACGGGCATAGAGCCAGTAGGTGATCATCACCGCGAAGGCCATGGCGCCGCGGAGGCAATTCGCAAAGAACCAGACGCCGTACATGGTGGAAAACCAGTGATACTCGAGGCTCTTCATCCAGAGGATCGCGGCAGCCGTGAGTGAGAGCGCCGTCAGCACAATCCCGAATGCCGCAGTCTTGCGGTTCATGAACGTCCACTTTGTAGCGCCATCGCGGTCCTGCGTGAACGAGGCTTTTCTAAACCGCGCTGCCAGCCACATCCAGATCCCAAATAATACCACCGTCATGCCAGTGAACATTCCCCGATTGAGAAATCCGGACTTCTTTTGATAGATCATGTCCGTGCCTACGGTATGCCCCTCTCCAATCGGGTGGCTGAGATCCATCCAAGGCCAGACCAGCCCCGGTTTAAGCCAGACGGAAATCAAAAGCGGAATAAACAGAATGAACAGCCATTTGAACGCCGCCATCCCGTGTTCGTACTGACGGCGGATGACCACCGACCAGCCTGCGTCCGTCAGATGGTGGATGATCGTTAGCAGAAGCATGCCGATTACCACCGCCGTCCAATAGCAGACGCCAACCAAGTAGGATATCGCAATCCCGTTGGGATTCTGCGCAAAGAGAAAGCCAACCGCCGTGAGGGCAAGACCGCCGATGCCGGCGAAGAGAAATTTGTTCGCAAGTCCAGCATAGGATCCGCCAACGGAGGATGAGGATGAGGTGCTCATGGTTACTTTAACCCTCCGCGTGTCTCAAGGGGAACATCATCGATTCTCGCGTTATGGGCCCGCTGCAGGGCACGAACATAAGCCACCACGGCCCACCGCTCGTCCGGGGAAAGTTTATCCGCGTAAGGGAACATCGTATTCTTTCCGTGGGTGATCGTGTTGAAAATTTCGCCTTCGGGCATGTTGCGAATCCGATCATCGTGATAGCTCGGTGTCGCCACCATGCCATAGGACTTGGTGATGCCATTGCCGTCACCGAGTGCCCCATGGCACGGGTAACAATAAATCATAAAGCGATTTTGCCCGCGGTGGATCATGACGTCAGTCACTTCCATGGGGAACCCCCGGGCAAACGATCCATCAGGATTTTTGCCAGCGTAACGAAAATCGTCGCCGCGTAGAAAGGCCGGATCGGCCTCTACGGTCCGACCCCGTGGGACAGTTCCGACAGGAATCGGGCGATCAGTGCGGCCATCCGCGAAGAATTTGGATTCCGCCTGCGGCTTGTATTTGGCCTGGCGGTCCATGTCGGGAAATACCTCGATGGGCGGGCGCGTGGATTTCATGCCGCGGAACCCCATGACGGAGATCAAGAGCACGACAACGAAAGCGAGCGTGAAATAGGCGTAACGCATCTTATTCTTCGATTTCGGCGATGTCCTTGCCACCAATCTGCTCAAGCAGACTGCGGGTTTGGGCCGGGTTGAATTTCGGGTCGTTCGCCTCGATCACAATGTAGAATCGGTCATCCATGGCGCGGACAAACTGCGGCGCTTTCATCACCGGGTGGTAATGCATCGGAAGTTTATTCAAAAAGAACATCCCGAAAATCGTGGCAAACGCCGTGAACAAAATCGTCAGTTCGTACGAAATAGGAAATGCAAACATCGGGCTGAAGTACGGCTTGCCACCGACAATCAGCGGATATTCGTAAGCACCGGTCCACCAAATGAGCGTCATGCCCGTACAGAACCCGGTGAGACCGCCGGCCAGGGAAAAACGCGGCACTTTGGAGCGACGGATGCCCATGGCGGCATCAAGGCCGTGAACCGGGAAGGAAGTCAGGGCGTCCCATTGGGAAAAACCAGCATCCCTCACCTGCTCGCAGGCATGATAAAAATCCGGCGTGGTATCGAAGGCGGCAACTAATCCGTATGCTTTTTTCATGGTCGTGCCTCCTTAGTGTTTGCGCGGGCCATGGGGATCGGCGGCGGGTAGGACCGACTTGATCTCCGACATCGGCATGATGGGGAGGAAACGGATGAACAATAAAAACAGCACGGAAAAGACGCCGAAAGTACCAAAGAAAGTAAAGATCTCCACGATGGACGGCGAGTAGTAACCCCAACTCGACGGCAGGAAATCGCGGGCGAGCGAGGTGACGATAATCACGAAACGCTCAAACCACATGCCAACGTTGACAAAGATGCAAAGGATCCAAACGAGCGTCGTGTTCTGGCGGACCGCCTTGAACCAGAAGAACTGCGGGGTGATAACGTTGCAGCTGACCATGATCCAGTAGGCCCACGCATAATGGCCGAACGCGCGGTTGATGAACGCGAAACCTTCGTACGGGTTCGCACTATACCACGCGATGAAGAACTCCATGGAATAGGCGTAACCGACCATCGTGCCCGTGGCCAAAATGATCTTACACATGCAATCGATGTGATACTGCGTGATAAGATCCTCGAGGCGATAGATAGCCCGCAATGGAAGCATCAACGTCAACACCATGCCGAAGCCGGAGAAAATAGCGCCCGCCACGAAATACGGAGGGAAGATCGTCGTGTGCCAGCCGGGAATCAATGCGACCGCGAAGTCGAAGGAAACGACGGTGTGCACGGAAAGCACCAGCGGAGTAGCGATGCCGGCCAAAATCAAGTAGGCCATTTCGTAATTGCTCCATTGCCGGTTGGAACCGCGCCAGCCCATGGCAAAGAAACCATAAATGCGGGCTTTCAGGATATTGCCGGTCGACGTGAAGCGATCGCGCAAGGTGCCCAAATCAGGCAACAAACCGATATACCAAAACAGCACCGATACCGTTCCGTAGGTCGAGACGGCGAAGACGTCCCATTCCAGCGGAGAACGGAAATTTTGCCAGATGCCATTGGCGTTCGGGAACGGAAAGAGGAACCCTGGCAACACGGCGAACCAAATACGACCGACGTGGAAAACCGGGAAAATGGCCGCGCAAACGACTGCGAAGATTGTCATCGCCTCAGCCGGCCGATTGATCGACGTGCGCCATTTCTGCCGGAGCAAGCAAAGGATCGCGGAAATAAGCGTACCCGCGTGGCCGATACCGATCCAGAACACGAAATTGACAATGTCCCACGCCCAATTGACCGGATTCGCGTGGCCCCAAACGCCGACGCCCGTCGCCACCAGGTAAATCAAACCGGCAACGGTGAACGAGGCGACAAATGCGGCGACGCCAAAGCACCACCACCACCATGGAGGGGTCTTGCCTTCGACAATCCCGCAGATCTTTTCCGTGATCCAGTGGAAATCGTGGTGGTGTTCCACCAAGGCCGCGCGTGGCATATCCGCCGGACGAACCTCCGCGAGAATCGCGGGGGCCTCATGGTCAATCGAATGTGAGCTCATTAACTCTCCCCTCCATGGGCGGGCTCGGCATGGCCGGCGCTTTGGGCACCACCATGTCCGGCGTGACTCTTGTTATTATATTCGACGCGACTGAGCGGAAGCGCGGCGTAATCTGGCATGAGAGGATTCGGGTTGCGCAACTTGGCGAGATAGGACGTGCGCGGACGAGTGTTAAGATAGCCGAGGACGGCGTAAGTGCGGTCCTGCGCCTTGGTCAGGGAAACGACACTCTTCTCGTCCTTGATATTGCCAAAGACAATGGCGTCGACGGGACACACCTGCTGGCAAGCGGTTTTGATGGTTCCGTCTGGAACCTCGACATTGCCGCTGGCACCAGCTTTGCGAATCTGTCCGATCTTCGCCTGCTGGATGCGCTGAACGCAATAGGTGCACTTCTCCATGACACCGCGCATACGCACGGTCACATCGGGGTTCTTCACCATCTTGACGAGTTCGGGCATCTCTTTCTGGTGACCGAACGGTCCCATGTAGAGGGCGTCGTAAGCACGCTTGTTGAAGTCGAAGAAATTAAACCGACGGACCTTGTACGGACAGTTGTTCGCACAATAACGCGTTCCGATGCAGCGATTGTAGGCCATCACATTGATGCCTTCCTCGTCATGCACCGTCGCGTTGACCGGGCAGACGGTCTCGCATGGAGCGAGCTCGCACTGCTGACAGGTCATCGGTTGAAGCGAAACCTGGGGATCCTCAGGAAGGATCTTGTTGCCTTCAGCACCAAAGGCTGCGGCGTCGGCTTTACCGTCCGAATAATAGCGATCCAGCCGGATCCAGTGCATTTCACGGCCGCGGGCAACCTGCTCCTTTCCGACGATCGGGATGTTATTTTCCGCCTGACAGGCAATGACACATGCCGTGCATCCGATGCACGTATTGAGATCGATCGACATGCCCCATTGATGCGTGCCTTCAAACCGGGCTTTATCGCCGCCGAGATCCGGCGATTCATAAAGCGAATTACCGCGAGGCGTGGTCTGCGCCCGGAGCGAGGTGAGATGGATCCGCTCCGCTTCGGGCAACTTGGCAAACTCCTCCGGCTTCATATCGCCATACACGGCCGGGGTTTCATCCTCCATGCCGATTGCCGTGACAAAATTTGGCTCTTTCTGATAACTCTTTTCCCCGTCTTCGTAATTGGCTTCGCGAATAATCGCGCGACCTTCCATCGACCAATGCTCCTGGGTGTTGGCGAGTTTCATCCGCTCCCCCGTCTTGCGGAGCTTCGCACCCGTCGCAAATGCAGCGCCGTCTGCAGTCCGGACGACATAAGCGTCGTAACCCGCATCTGTACCGACATGGCCGGATTTTGTGCGGCCATGCCCGAGGGGCAATACGATCGTGTAATTCGCGAGACCGGGCTGAATATGCATCGGTCCCCGCAACGTCCGTCCGTTCACGGTCACTTCGCCCACGTAGGCGTCCTCTTTGCCTTGTGGGAATTCCGCCTCTTCTTTGCGCGCAACTTGGGGCGTTGAAAACAAGCCAAGAATTTTGATGTTCTCAGGCGCAATCCCGAGTTCCTTGCCCAAGCGGGGACTGACCATGATGGTGTTGTCCCACGAAATTTTGGTCATCGGGTCAGGAACTTCCTGCAACCAGCCATTGTTGGCGAAGCGTCCGTCGTCGACCTTATCGGTGATAAATCGAACCTCCAAATTCTCGGCGGAAAGAACGGTGGCGGCGGACGCCGACGCGAATAAGGGGCCGACCCGTGCGGCGTCGAACGAGACATTAGCCGTTTTGTACGCCGAATCTTCAAGCAATCCATCGTGTAGGAATTTCTCAAACCCTTTCTGGTCCCGACCAATGGTGGCGAACACCTGACCGTACGCCTCGGGCTTTTCCTCTCCGGCAAGGATGGCCAGCAATTCAACTTCCATCAGGCCGTTGAATAACGGCATGATCATCGGCTGCACGGGTACTATCGTGCCATCAACCGTGCGGGCGTCGCCCCACGATTCCAGATAATGGGTGGCCGCGAGATGCGTCCCCGCCAGTGCCGACGTCTCGTCGTAATAGTAACCGTAACGGATCACGTCCGGGACGGATTTCAACAGGGTTGAAAACTCCAACTCCGCCGGCGCATTGTAGACCGGGTTGCCATTGATCACGAACAGGGTCTTGACCGATCCAGCCTTGATCGCGGTCGCCAGCGCGGAAATCGAGGAAGCCGAAGGCGCGTCCACTTCGACAAAGTCGATGGTCTTGCCAATATTGCCGAGCTTCGCGTTGATCGCATAACCCAATGCGTGAACCTGCGCCGGTTGATCGGCGCCCGCAACGACCAGTGATTCGCCAGGATTGGCGATCAAATCATCAGCGCACTTGTCGACCCATTCCGTGTTAAGGACAATCCCCTTCGTCAGGGAGTCGTAATCAGAAGTACCAAGAATCCTGCCCGCGAGTGCAGCCGCAAACGCCAGCATATGGCTGCTGGCGAGACGCAGGCGATGGTCGGCCATGCTTCCGGTGATCGTGAAAGCGCTTTCCACGACGTAGAGCCGGTTCATCGGATCGCTTGGCTTCGTCACTCTCCTGCCCTTCGCAAAATCCCGGGCATAATAAAGCGACCCCGCCTCCGCATGGAAGAAATCAGCGTCAATGCTGACAATGCGCTTGGCCTTCGAGAAACGATAGATCGGTTTTACGCTCTGGCCAAAAGCAGCCTGGGCGGCCGCGACCGGCGGCTCGTCCTGAATCGGCTCATACTCCGCCCAAATCGCGCGAGGAAATCTTTTCTTCAACTGCCCAACCAACCGGGTGCGGGTCGGCGACGCTGATTCGTCCGCGAGGAACGCCAATCCTTCGCCATTGCCGGCGTACGTCTTGATGATGGCCGCCAGAAGATCGTTAACCTGACCAACGGAGAGAATGTCATTCCCCTTGGTGTGCGCGGTGGCACGCTCGGGATCGTACAAATCAAGCACCGATGCTTGGGCAAGGGTGTTGGTCGAGCCGCCATGGGGCAAATAGCTGGGATTGCCTTCGAGCTTGGTCGGACGCCCCTGATGGGTCTCAGCGAGCAGCGGGATCGCCGATTTGCGGAGCGGCATAGCCGTCGCAAAATAGAGCGGGAGGCCGGGCACCGTATATTCAACGGATTGACCGTAAGGCAAAATGTGCGACTCCGGACGGCGGCAACCGGCGAGGCCAAGCCCGCCAAGGGCAAACGAAGCCGCCATCAACTTCATGAACTGGCGGCGATCGACACCTTCCATGCTCGACGCGCCCTCGGGGAACTCTCGGGCCAGGTGCTCGCGGAAACCAGGGGTGTCCGCCAGTTCGTCGAGACTGCGCCAGTAGTTCGGGCCGGAGAGCTCGCGCTGTGACGGTACGGAGTGATCAAATTTGCGTTTCATCAGCGATGGCAGCCGGAGCAGCTTGTCGGCGGTTTGACCTTCCAGTCATGAACAAATTGTTTTGCCTCATCGAGCTTGCCTTGATCAGCGAGGGTTTTGGAATCGAGGTTGAAAACGTCCGAAGGATTGCGGAGATGCGGCGCGGGGTTACGATGACAGTCGAGGCAAAAACTCATACTGTGGGCCTTGGCCTGATAAACGGTGGTCATCTCATTCACCTTGCCGTGACATTCCACACAACTCACCCCGCGATTCACGTGCGCCGAGTGGTTGAAATACACGTAGTCGGGATTCACGTGGATCTTGAGCCAGGGAACGGGATCGCCGGTCTTATAACTTTCGCGCACCACCTCAAGGACCGGGCTGGTCGTCTTAATCTGGCTATGGCAGTTCATGCAGGTCTGCGCCGCAGGAATGCTCGACGTGGCGGATTTTTCCACTGAAGCGTGACAATACCGGCAATCGATCCCCAACTGACCGGCATGCAGACTGTGTTCAAAGGGGACCGGCTGTACCGGCTGGTATCCCACGTTGAGATATTTTGGCGTCGCGTAATAAGTGATTCCGGCCGCCGCCACCCCTCCCAGGACAAACAGGAAGATAATAATCTGCAGCGGCAGAACGTTGGCTGATTTCGGAAAGATCTTCGACATGGTGGCCGGCTAAATTGGGGTTACGCGCATCAGCCGCACTTAGTAACTGCCTTCCTTGCGCGACACCGCGCGTTTTTCAGCGCGGACCGTAAGCGACTCACTCGTTTTAACCCGTGAAGCAGACGCGCTCTTTTTCGCCAGCAGCGAAGGGACCACGCCCATGCTCACAAACAAGCCGCCAAGTTTGGCGAGAAATGATTTGCGCGAACAATGCGGACTCACGGTGACGGTGGGTGTACGGTTCAAATTCAATTCAGAGCAAAGAAGGCGTTCACCAAATGTAAAACAAAATTTCCTCATCCAACGCACTCCCAACGCATATAAGCAGAAATCGCCCGTGGCCCAAGACTGCTAATCGCAGCGGGAAACGATCGCCGCTCGAACCATGTCACCTCGTGGGAGCGAGCTTGCTCGCGATGCCGCACATTCCGAGTCGCGAGCACGCTCGCCCGCGCTCCAGTTCTTCTCTGTTTGGAGCGACGGCGACCTCGCCGTGGTCTTTAGTTTTTCGCCGCAGCGGTCGTCAGACAGCCATTTCGACAGGCTCAAAACCCAACTCGGACCGAACGGATACAGAAGATTGCGGGACAAGAGCCCCGATAGGTTCATTCGCTTTGGGTCCGATACCCCGGAGCTTGTCGCTGACCGTGAGCCTAGCAGCCTGTCGGACTTTGGCGTTTGATCTTTTCCAATAATTTATTGAACAAAAAGGGCGGGAGGGCGACGAAGGAGGATGCCTGTACGCACTGTG
>JAYVMJ010000577.1:0-10854 GCA_043759025.1 Verrucomicrobiota bacterium
AGGCGTCTACAGATAAATATTCGCCTTCGAATAAATTTTTTCGGGCAAATACGTGGTGCCAGATAGCCTTCATTTTCTAAGTCCGACAGGCTGCTAGGCACAGCCACCGGAATTTGTCCCGCACTTTCTTTCAACCTTATGCCCAAGAACTATCAACCCAGCTGTAGAAATCTGCCGTGGTCAGATTACGTCCCTGCCGGCTCTCACGGTAAACCTCGGCTTGATTCTGACACCTTCCCGTACCTCTGCGGTGAAGAGAGTTAAACTGACTCGCTCATCTAAGGTTTTCGCGTTGTCTACGACCCACATTCAACCCTGCCCTTACCTATGAAACTGCGACTCCCCCTCTTTTTCACCGCAGCGCTACTCGGTTTCACCCGGATTCAAGCATCTGAAACCCTTGGTCAAATCACGCCCTCAATTCCCGCGAGCGGCAGCGTCAGGTCGGCCGACCTGCAGGCCTTCGCCACTGCCGCGGAAAAGGAACTGCGAGGGAACATTCTTCCGTTCTGGCTCGCTCATGCGCGAGCGCCCGGGCGCGATGTGTTTCACTCCTTCATCGGCGAGGATATGAAGGTGCGCGATGACATGCCGCGCGGGGCGTTGCTCACCACGCGCATTCTGTGGACTTTCTCGGCTGCGTATCGCCACATTCCCGATCCGGAATATCTCGCCATGGCGCGCTTTGCCTATGCCGATTTAACCGCTCACTTTATCGATCACCAATCCGGTGGACTTTTCTGGGAGATCGCGCCGGACGGAAACCCACTCGATGCTCATAAACAAATCTATGGGCAGGTCTTCGGTATCTACGCCTTGAGTGAATATTATCGCGCAACCGGAGACAAAGCGGCGCTCGATCAAGCGATCGCCATCTATCATCTGATCGAGCAACACGCGTACGACCCAAAAAATGGCGGTTACTTTGACTCGCTCGATCGCAAGTGGGACCGGTCCGTCGGTCGGTCGGGGAATCTCCTCGGCGAGGCTCCGAAATCGCAGAACTCCCACATTCACATTCTGGAAGGATTCACGAGTCTCCTTCGCGTGTGGCCCGATCCGGAATTGAAACAGCGTCAACGCGAACTGATCGAGTTGACGCTGACGCGCATCATCGATCCGAAGACCCATCATTTAATCCTATTTATGCGTGACGATTGGACGCCAATCGGCGATGACGTTTCCTATGGCCACGACATCGAACTGAGCTGGCTGTTGGTTGAAGCCGCCGAAGTGCTGGGCGATCCCGTTCTCATCACAAGGGCCAAGCACGAAGCGCTTGCGATCGCAAAAGCAACCGCAGCACAAGGCGTCGACGCGGATGGCGGAGTCTACAACGAGGGAAATCCCCGCGGGCCGACCAACACGAACAAGGAATGGTGGGAACAAGCCGAGGCCGCAGTGGGGTTTTTCAACGCCTATCAGCTCTCCGGCGATGCGCGGGATTTTTCGCACGCGATGGCCAGTTGGAATTTCATTCAGGAAAAATTCGTCGATCGCGAAAACGGCGACTGGCACAATACGCTTCGGCGCGACGGTTCGCCCATTCTCAGCGTCACGACGTCATGGGGAAATTCCATTCCCAATGCCAAGCTGAGTCTTTGGAAATGTCCCTATCATAACAGCCGCTGCTGCCTCGAACTGATCGATCGAATTTCCGCGCTGACGAAGGATAATTCCGTGCGATAGCCGTCAGCGTTCCGACCTATCAGAAAATTCAGCGACACTGAAAATCGGAGCTCCGATACGCGACCGCGCTGGCGAAGGTCCAGTACCAATCGCCCGTTGCCTTTACTCTGTCATTGCGAGAAGTCCCGCCGTGCGGGTCGACGAAGCAATTTAGCTTGATCACCACCGCGCTCTGCGCGGCCCCTGGCGATGACAATGCGTATAAGCTATTGGCCCGATTGGTATAAGCGACGGCGGAAACAAAATGCGGCCAATCGCAGTGGTTGCGGCATCGAGGAATTGCCGGCGATTCAAGGCGTCAAGCCCTCGCGAAAGGCACCTTTACAGCGAACCATGCAATTTTCATACCGTGGCCGCACCGCTGGCATCCTTGCGACGTGAACTCAATGCAGCGTTGATCTCAGCGACTTTCTTGTCGTTCAGCGGATAAAACAAGAATGTGACAATGGACGCGATACCAAGCACCGCGGGAATGATGCTCATGAGGTGGACCAAGCTTTCCTTAACCTGCGCGGAGGGCGCAATATTCGCCGTGAAGCCAACGTAGGCGAGAAGTTTGAATGCAACAAAAGCCGCCAGTGCCCAGCCTATTTTCTGACTCATCAATGAAGCCGAGAATACCAATGCCGTGGTGCGACGCCCGGAATGCCATTCACCGTAATCGGCAGTATCTGCATACATCGCCCAGAGCAGCACAGGCAAGGGTGCCCCGACGAAACTACCAAGAATTTCCAAGGTGAAAATTGCCCCCAAACTGCCTGCTGGCAGAAAATAATAGGAGGCGGTTGCGGCAATCTGACCCGTAAGCAGCGAAACGAACAACAACCGTTTTGGTACGCGGTCCGCAATATACCCAATCAATATCACGCCCGCAACCGACGCCGCTTGCCCCAGCGTATTGAAGGCGGAAACGAGTGTATCCAACGTGAAGGTTCGACCGACAAATGTAAGCGGGGTTTCGGGCGCACCATTGAAGATGAAATATTTGAAATAGTGGGTTGAAACAGAACTCCTGAGCGCAATAAAAAGAATCCACAGCAGCGTGGTGATCGTCAGCAGAACCCACGCTTTGTTGGCAAAGAGAAGTTTCAAGTCGCGACTCACCGAGGTGTTGGCATCCGGCGTGGGTTTGATCCTTTCCTTTGTACCAAAAACCGTAATGAGGAAAAAACCAACGGCAACTGCGCCGATGACTATGAATGACAGTTGCCAGCCACGTTGCGGACTACCGGCCCCCAACCAGCTGACCATAGGCAGCAATGAGGCTGAAACGACCATGCCAGCCGAAAAAGCGCAGATAAATTTTATCGATGAAAGCCTCGTCCGCTCAACCGGGTCATTGGTCATAACCCCCAAAAGTGCCGTGTAGGGAATATTCACCGTCGTGTAGAGAAGCATCATCGCATTATAAGTGAGATACGCCCAAATCAATTTGCTCGCCGGCGCGAATCCCGGCGTGGTGAACGTCAGCACGCCAAAAATTGCAAATGGCACGCACCCAAAAAGCATGAACGGACGAAATTTCCCCCATCTGGTCTCAGTCCGATCGGCCAACATTCCGATGACCGGGTCGAAAAAACCGTCGAAAAGTCGACTAAAAAACAGCATCGAAGCCAGCGCTCCGGCAGTGATCCCGAAAATATCGGTGTAAAAAAACGGCAGGTACCGCATGAACGTCTGCCAATAAAGAACGGAGGCGAAATCACCGCAGCCGAAAGCGAGCATTTCGCGGAACGGCAGTTTGTTTGCTGGCTGGGACATAAGGGTATGGGTTCGAGCTTTGCACCACGGGGGTTCGTGGGTCGGGGAAGGCCGACACTAAGAACAGCTCCGCCCGCAAATGCAGCCCGAAACGGCCAAAAGATAACCCATCTCAAAAGAGGGGCGCGGAAAATCAATTTTCGGGCGCGTGCTGACTGCGATTGCTTGATTACTTGCCGCCGCCCACCGTCACAGCGGGAAAGGTCGCTTCAGTCTCTTCAGGATTCGACTTCTCCACCGCCGAACGCGACCGGCTGCGTGGACGGGATAGGTCCAGATGCATCCGAATTCGACGGCCCGCATAAGCGCAGACCGCCATCAAAACGAGGGCATAGGCACCCAAACCGATCAACCAACCTTTAGTCAAATGCCCGCTGATGCTGCCGCCGATCAAGGCAATCATTGAGCGCACCGTATGCAGCGGAACGCAGCACGACAAAATGGTTTTCAACGGCACGCCAATCAGCGGCATTGAATAAACCTGCATCCAATAAGGCACGCCAGGAAGGAGGGCCGAAAAAACCGCGACCGCTGAATGTGAGCCTTTGGGCAAGCGACGGCGAATCGGATCAACCAAATGTCCGAACAACGTGGGTTGCCATCTCACCAGATAAAACGCGATCACCTGGTGCAGCACAATCGCAGTCGCGACCAGGGGCAAACCACCCAAAATCCCAAAACGAATGCCGGCGCCCAGATTCACAATCGACGCCGGACATCCCAGTAGAGGCAACGCCACCATTAACAGAAAAGCCCAGACCGCGGGAATGTGCCGTGCTTGTTGATGAACCTGATCGATATCGATCCGACCCCACGCGAGACTCAACCCGACGGCGACGACCGCAATCGTCGTGAGCGTTCGCCAGTTCCGCCGCAACCAGTCGCGCCAGCCTTTCAATTTGGCGGAACGCGGCGCGCGGCGCGCGGAAGTGGTTAATTTGCGGGATCGGGTACGACGAAGGATTGCCATGGCAGAATAGATTAAAGCCCGTGCCATGCCGCCCGTTCGGCTCAAACTCAACCCATTCAAAAGCAATTACTAACAGGAATGAAATTAGCACGGGATTTTTTCGCCTACTGCATAATGCGAGGTTGAGGCCCGGCGGCCCGAGCAGATTGTCGGATTTGTTCGCAGGACGCTGGTAAGATCAAGTTGCCGCGTTGCTTTACATTTTGCCGTGGCACGCGTTACCTGCTGCAAAAACCGCATGTCTTTCGACGAAATTGCCGCCGCCCTACCCCACTCTGCCGTTACCAATATCGACGGCCTTTCTTTTCCTCTCATTGCGTCAGGAAAAGTCCGGGAAATCTTCGATCTGGGCGACGCACTACTGTTGGTGGCGACCGACCGCCTTTCCGCGTTCGACGTCATTCTGCCAGACGGCATTCCCGGCAAGGGCATTGTCCTGACCCAAATGAGCAACTGGTGGTTCGCCCAAACCCGCGGCGTGATTGCCAACCATCTCTTGCAGAATCAGCCAGCCGAATTTTCCCGGCGCGGAATCAAAAACCGCGACCTGCAATTGCGCAGCATGATCGTGCGAAAACTCAAACCGCTCGCCATCGAATGCGTCGCGCGCGGCTATCTGATCGGCAGCGGTTGGAGCAGTTACCAGAAAACCGGCGAAGTCTGTGGCAACAAACTTCCCGCCGGCTTGCGTCAGGCGGACAAACTCCCTGCGCCACTTTTCACGCCGACGACCAAGGCACCCAAGGGTCAACACGACGAGCCGATCAACGATGCACAGGGCGCCGTCATTATCGGGGATAAACTTTATCAGCAGGTGAAGGCCTTGAGCCTGAAACTTTATCAGTATGGCCATGACCGCGCACGGCAGGCCGGGATGATTCTCGCGGACACCAAATTCGAATTCGGTACCGATCCGACGGGCAACCTCGTCTTGATCGACGAGGTTCTCACGCCGGATTCCTCGCGTTACTGGCCGGCCGACAGCTATGCGCCTGGACAATCCCCGCCCAGCTACGACAAACAATTTGTCCGCGACCATTTGCTCGCGCTGAAATGGAACCAGACTCCGCCTGCGCCGCGTCTGCCGGCCGAGGTCATCGCGCGTACGCAGGAAAAATATCTCGCGGCGCTCAAGAATTTAATCGGTTAGGAGAACCAAACTGCGGCGGGGTCGCCGCCGTTCCAAAAAAATCGGGGCCAAATCTCCCCAGATTTACCCGGTTGCTTCCCTTGATAAATCCCGCCAAATTTCCGCCGTGACTATTCCTTTTCCCTCCCGGACCTTGATCGTAGTTTTGCTTGGTTTGCTGGCCTCTTGCCCCGCCCACGCCCGCCTCGGAGACACGCTGGATCAACTCAAGGCCCGATACGGCAAACCGGAACAGCAGCAGCAACCCCGCAAGGATCGTGCGATTTGGCTGTTCGAAGCGGAAGACGGTCAGTTGATGTTCAACGTGACGTTCGATGCTAGTGGTCACTCGATCGCCGAGGGCTTGCAGCCCGTCAAACGCGCGATCTTCACGAAGGACATCGCAGAAGATTTTATCCAAGGGCAGATCGCCCCGTATCGCGGTTCAAAGACGATGCATACCTTCAAAGGGGGAGATAAATATCAATTTGCAGGACAGATTTTCACCTGCGGCGAAGCGGAGATCGCGGTCGTGGATGACGCCAATGGATTCATGATCATTTGGGCGCAAAAAGGCGTTCCATCCGTCATGGCTGTGACGGCATCGATGGTCCGGCAAACGCACTGAGCAGGGTAAGATTATCTAAATCCTCAGTTAGCGTGCGGGCGGAAATTGCGGTTAAATTCGCGGCGGATTAGGCTAATCCGCCTTACCTCGACACCGCCCACGCAAGTCCGTCCGCGCCCGCGCCAGCGGCGATCAATTGCGCCACGGCCATTCTTTTCAAATCGATGACTGCAACCTGCCGAGTTACATCGCAGGAAACATATGCGACCGTTCCATCGGGACGCATGAGCACCTCCTGCGGGGCGCTCGGCAAAGTGAGCAGCTGGCTTACTTCCATCGAATGGAGGTCAATCACTGCCACTTGGCTTTTCCCGGGAATCGTGGCCAACAGCCAATGCCCGTCGGGCGTTGCCGATGTGCTGAATCCAATTCCCGGCAGCTTGATCCACGACGCCACCTTGTTCGTCGCAATCTCAATCACCGCGATCCGCGGTTCCGCCTGATCCGAAGTGAACACCCACTTGTCGTCCACGGACAGCGCGATGCGCTGAATGTGTTTTGCAACCGGGATCACGGAAATCAGTTTCTCGTTTTCCAAGTCCAGCACCGACACCGTACCAGGGCCGACATTCGCGGTGTAACCGCGCCGGCCATCGCGCGTGATGGCGAGCATGTGGGATTGCGGCTGCCCGGTCGGAATCGAACCGGTTATTTTTAATGTCGCTGGGTCAATCACCGTCACCGATTCCGCCAATTCGGTCGTCACGTAAAGCCGGCCGTTTTTCGGACCGATCATTGCGCAATGCGGACGCAACCCTTTCCCGAGATCGATGGTCCCGGCGATTTCCTTTCGCGAGAGATCCACAACACGAATGAGGCGGCCATCGGTTCCTTTTCCGCCCACGCCGGAATTCCCATAAATCGGCACGAAGGCTCGTTGGCCATCGGGTGAAGCGATCACCTCGTGGCCCGTAATTCCGTCCTCGGCAATCACCGCGATCTGTTTACCCGCGACCGGATCGATCAATCCCAACGTGTGATCGCCTTTGTTGGCGACCAATAGCAGCGGGCCGGTCGCTTCGGCACCTTCGACGAAACCGGCAATCGTGATCGCAGCGAGAAGTGCGGCTCCTGAGATTAACTGGCGCAGAGAGGAAGACAGCAGTGTTTTCATAAAAATGAAATCTGGCGAAAGACTGCTCCGAAGCAACCCCGGCATATTTTTATGGCACTGGTTCGTCCGCCTGCGCAACGTCGAACTTCATTCATGAAGCCAAACGTCACTCTTGCGGAAACCAAAACACCCGACGGGGCCCGTCTCACCTTGGTCGAACATGACGGTGATTTTTGCATCCGCGTAAATGGCCAGCAACTGATGCACTCCGCGGTGACCGCGTCGGAACAGCAGTTGGGCACGCTCGGTTGCGAGCGACACGCGGGGAAAAAAGGCACGCGAATTCTGATTGGCGGTCTCGGTCTGGGCTTCACGTTGAAAAGTGTGCTGCAAAGCGCCGGACGCCTGGACACCGTCCACGTCGCGGAACTTTTCCCTGAAATCGTCGAGTGGAACCGCACCTTTCTTTCCGGCCTCAACGGCAAGCTGCTCGACGATCCCCGCGTGAAAGTGCTCACTGAAGACGTCAAGGCGGTGATCCGTCGGTCTGCGCGCACGCCTTACGATGTGATCATTCTCGATATCGACAATGGCACCACCGCGATGGTCATGACGGAAAACAACGAACTCTATGGTCAGCGCGGAATGGACGTGATCGCGCTCGCGTTGAAATCCCGCGGTCGCGCCGCCGTCTGGTCGGCGTGTCCGGACACGGGTATCGAGCGAAGATTGAACAAGGCGGGATTCGCCGTGCAAGCGGTGCCCGCGAGACTTTACCCCTCGGCCAAGCGAAGCACGTACATGATCTACGTGGCAGACAAGGCCACCGTGGAATTGTCACCAAAATAGAACCACTCACCGCTTCCGTGAGATGCCAGCTACAAGTCGAGCGCCGCCGAGACTCGCGGAATGTCCGCCGTGATATCCAGACGATTGGCCGCGAGGTGTTGCGTCAATGGTTCCGGGCCGGCCGAGGCAAGCGGCCGGTAGTCGAGCGCCTGCAGCGACGCGAGTTGCCAGTAACAGGGATTGATGTAGGAACGATTGAAGAGCTCGACGACTTTCGCGCCGGTTTTGCAAAAAACCAAGTTGGCCAATCCGGCCCCGTGGGGAGCGACGATTACTTTGGCAGAGCGAAAAGCGGCGATTTGTTCAGACCACGTCAGTTCTTCGAGATGCACTTTAACAAAACCCCGCGGTTCAAGCACACTCCAGAGCTCGGAATCGTTGGTCACGCGGCGGCGTTTCGCCATTGCGCGTGAAATGTAGAGACGCTCGGCGAATGAAGACGCCGCGCCCGTCTCGCGCAGCGGCGCGACAAAATCATTGAGCAGCGCAATGGTTTCCGGCGTGGGATCACCCAAACTCGGCACGATCAATTCATCGCAGGAATAGTGGTCGTGTCGCTGGGCATTGATCAGGTTTCCGGAAAACCTCTGGAGCACGATGGCCTCGCGTTGGCAGCGAGCGCTGGCGTGCGCAATCAGCGTTTTGAAACCGTACGGTGAGAGCGTGAGTAATCGCGGCAACTCTTCCAGCAACCAGTGACTGTAGCCGGAACCGAGCGTCGTCGCGATCACAGCGGTCGTCCCGGAAAGGTGCCGCGGCGGCGGAATCTTTTTGTATGTCAGCAGCCAGTGCTCCTCGAATGGTTTCCCGAAATCGGGCGACACGTCCCGCGCGAGTAATTCTCCGTCGGGCGCAAGCACATTGCCTGACCCAAAGACGCGCCCGCCCGGGAAGCGCGCGAGGTAACGGCGTTCAACCGCGGCCGTGGCATAAGCACGCAAAAAATCGCGGACTTCATCCGCAGCGTGCCGCGGCAACGGGTAATTAACCGATCGTCGTTCACCCTGATAAACGATCGAACCACCGCAATTCGTCACGACTTCCGTCAAACTCGCACAGGCCGCCGGCGGCGTGATGTAATTTCCGGCCTTCACGCAAATAACCCGTGCGTCCCGCTCGCTAAATTTCTCACGCCACGAGATCCCTGCCCTCGCTGACCGAACGATCGATGCGCACGCGGCGAGCCCTTTCCGCGTTCGCTTCGAGTACGCTAATTCGATATTCGCCGATCGTCATCGTGTCATCGCGTTTGGGCACGCGGCCGAACTGCCGCATCGTCCACGTGGCCACGGTCTCCCGCGCCTGCCATTCCACCGGCCAGCCGGTTTCGGCCTGAAGCTCCCGCATGGTGAACGACCCACTGACCACGATGGCGCTTTCGGTGCGCTTGTAAACCGGACCGTGCTCGATGTCGAATTCGTCGCGGATGTCGCCCACGATTTCTTCGAGTACATCCTCAAAAGTAATGATGCCCGCCAGCCGTTTGTTCCCGTCCAACACGACCGCGAGGTGACTGCGCGCCGAGCGGAAACGCTCGATCATGCTGTGCAATGGCGTTTTCAGCTCGAATTCCACCACGTCCCGAACCAGCGGTTCGAAAGGTGTGTCGGAACCGAGCGCCTGAATCTGCCACAACCATTCGCGAACGAGCAGGAGGCCGGCAACTTTGTCGATCGAACCCGAGCAAACGGGAAAACGGCTGTGGCCGCTGGTCTGCGCGATGCGGAGATTTTCATCGAGCGGCCGGTCCAGCCAGAGGGCAATCACCTGTTCGCGAGGCCGCATGATTTGTTGGGCGGTGGTTTCGCGCGCGCGCAGGGACTGCACCATCAATTTGTTGATCAGCGCATCGCCCGGGTGCACATGCCGCGCGTGGCTGAACACATACTCCAATTCCTCGGACGAAAGCGCGAGTTCACCCTCGCCCGCGGGCCGCAACCCAAACCAACCCAGCAGGCGGTTCGCCGAAGCGTTGAGCAACCAAATGAACGGAAAGAAAAGATAATAGAAAACGACCAACGGCGCGGAAAACCACAGGGTTATTTTTTGTGCCCGCTGGATCGCAACCGCCTTGGGCCCCAGTTCACCAAAGATGATATGGACAAAGGTGATGACCGTAAAAGCGATGGTGAAAGCGATCGAAGACACCGTGTGTGGATCCACAATACCCCAGCGGTTCAACAACGGCGCCAGATGATGCGCGAGATAAGGTTCTCCCAACCAGCCCAAGCCAAGACTCGCCAGCGTCACGCCAAGCTGGGACGCCGAAAGCATCGCACCCAAGTGACTCGTGGCACGAAGGGCAAGTTTCACCCGCCAGCCGCCCTTCTTTGCGAGAGGTTTCAACTGGCTGGCGCGCACCTTGACCAAGGCAAACTCTGTCGCCACAAAAAATCCGTTGGCCAGGATCAAAGCGACTATCATCACTGCTTCCAATGTGTTGCCCAATAAATCGTCCATGAGTTAGACGGAATCTACGGCCGGACCCATCGTGCGCAAATCATTTGGCCAGAAAGAAAGGTCAAGATTATCGGGTCAAGGTACCAGCCCATTAAGATTGTGCCTCACCGGATTTTCCAAAGCTCTCGGCTTTGGCGTAATCAAACTCCCCTTCCCAGCGCGCAACGACCACGCTGGCGAGGCAATTGCCCAGCACGTTCACGGAAGTCCGCGCCATATCGAGCAACGCATCGACGCCCAAAATCAAAAATGCGCCCGCCACCGGCAGCTTAAATGACTCGAGCGCGGCAACCAGGACAATGAACGACGCCCGC
>JAYVMJ010000578.1:0-18640 GCA_043759025.1 Verrucomicrobiota bacterium
ACCCTTGCGCCGGGCACTGATTTCGGCGACTACCGCGAAATCGTTTTGGGACAGGACGTCAGTTTTGCGTGGCATCATTTTCAATTTTGGGCGGAGGCCTTTGAGGCCCGGTTTCAAATTCCACGGGTAGGAGAAGCCCGGACGTTTGCCTACTACCTCGAGGCAAAATACAAATTCACGCCGCAATTTTTTGGCGCGGTGCGCTGGAACCAACAACTCTACGGCCGGATCGCCGATGGTATCGGTCCTTCGGTGAGGTGGGGCGAAAACACGTGGCGGATCGATCTCGGCCCCGGCTACCGGTTTACGTCGCACACCGAGCTTAAGCTGCAATACAGCCTGCAATCGGGTGGCGTTAGTCCCCAAGATTTCTCCCAGACACTCGCCACCCAATTTGTCCTGAGGTTTTGAACCGCCGCCCCTTCCCGCAGCGTGCAACCTGACGTGCGCGCGGTTCGGCTTATTTTACCACGATATCATTCCGAATATCTTTAACGCCCGCAATATTTGCGGCGATCACGCCCGCCTGACTCTTTTGTGCTACCGTATCCACAAAACCGCTCAACTGAACGACGCCCTTAAGCGTGTCTACATTAACCGAACTTCCGAGCGTCACCGCATCGTGCACGAGGGCTGCTTTTATTTTTGTCGTGATGACGCTGTCGTCGATAAATTCACCCGTGCTGGATGTAGTCAGCGTCGTGGAAATAATGATGTCGTTGGAAACATTCTTCACACCTTCGACTTTCGCCGCGACCACGCCAGCCTCGGACTTTTCGGCGACGGTGTCGACGAAGCCGCTGAGCTGAACGACGCCCTTGAAGGTCTCGACCTTAATGGCACCACCGGGAGTAGCATCGTTCCGAATGAGTGCGGTTTTCACTTTCGTCGTGATCACACTGTCGTCGATGTATTCGCCGGTGCTGGACGAAGTCGGGGTGCTGGCGCAGCCCGGCGCAAAGATCAATGTGGACGTGGCGACGCACAAAAGTGCGAACAGGAAACAGATGTTTTTCATGGGTGAGTGGGTGAAGTGCAAATGATCGCCAGACAAGACCCGCTGTCGCTCCGGCTGTTCCCTATCCAGCAATGCTTTTCAAAACCCATTCTCCTCAGGGAGAAAAAGATGCCCGGCCGCTCACTCCGAACAGCTTCTCAGCTCGTGGGACGGGCCAGTGCGCTAGGCGCAACGGTTTCACCAAGGGACGGCGACCGGGCAAAATGGTTTTTCAGATTAACACGTGTCATATCACCAGACTCCGGAATGCACCGGAGTCAAAGGGCAGACAGAACAAATGATTCCTCGGGTTAAATAAACTTAAATGACCAATAATTTCAAATCGGGTTTCAAAAGAACATCCAACCTGCGCACAGACGTAGAAGCTGTCCGCTCAGTTTCAACAAAAAAATTCATTATCGCCTACCTATCGCGACATCTAATGCAAACTTCATGGATTCCCTGATCGAACAGATCGGTGTTAGTCCGATTGCCGCGCGCCGAAGGCAGGGTGAAAGCTTCCATTCTTGCCGTTCACCCGCCGGGTGGAGTAGGCGTACGGTGACGCCCGAAACTTTCGGTTAAATGGCTCTATGCTTCGCCTTTCCGAAACTTCTGTGTTCAATAAACCGTCTCTTCGGGCAAGTCTCCCCTGCAGAAATCTCCTGATTGAACCCCTCCCCATGAAAATAATCCACTCGTCCCTTGCTCTTCTCGTCGCGGTTGTCGTCACCACGGTCGGCTTTTGCGCCGATTCAGCAGTTTCCCCCGCCGCCACTCCGCTGCCCGCGCGGCGGGCACCCATCAGCCCTCATGATACGATCAGCACGGTCATCGGCGACCGGTATACGGGCAATCGCATCACGATCACCTACGGACGCCCCTACACTAAGGACCACAAGACCGGCCTGCCGCGCAAAATCTGGGGCACCCTCGTTCCGTGGGGAAAGGCCGACCGGCTCGGTGCCAACGAAGCCACCCTATTAATCACCCAACAACCCTTGATGATCGGCACGACGACCGTTCCCGCGGCTGCTTATACGCTCTACATCGTTCCCTCGGAAACCGGCGCGAGCCAACTCGCGTTCAGCACCGACCTCGGCAAATGGGGCATCCCCGTCGATGAAAAAAAAGATTTCGCACGATTTGATTTGGTCAAAGCACCGCTGGAACCGTCGGTGGATCAACTGACCATTGACGTCGTGGCCAAGTCTGCGACGACGGGTGAAATCAAAATCCAGTGGGAGAACACGCAGTACTCGCTCCCTTTCACGGTTAAGAAGTAACGCATCATGTCTTATCTGGCGCGGGGATACCGGTTCGGTTTATTGGGAATCATTATCGCCAGTGGTGGCGCGACCGGTCGGGCCGCCTCCGATCTGCCCACCCCCGCTTCCATCGCCCAGGAATTAAATACGTTCCAGTCGTTGGGGACCGTCCTGCACATCGCGGCGCACCCCGATGATGAAAACACGCAGCTGATCACGTATCTGTCCCGGGGTCGTGGTTACCGCGCCGGATATCTTTCGATCACCCGCGGCGACGGCGGACAAAATGAACTCGGCCCCGATTTCGACGAAAAACTCGGCGTCGCGCGCACCCAGGAATTACTCGCCGCCCGCCGCCTGGACGGTGGCCAGCAATTTTTCACTCGGGCGATCGATTTTGGCTTTTCAAAAACGCCGGAGGAAACCCTCCGGTTTTGGAATCACGACGAAGTCCTCTCGGACGTCGTCCGCGTGATCCGCCAATTCCGGCCCGACGTCATCGTCACGCGTTTCCCCATTCCGCCGGGCAGCGGTGGTCACGGACATCACACCGCGTCCGCCATGCTCGCGGTCGAGGCGTTCAAGCTCGCCGGTGATCCCAAGGCTTTCCCCGAGCAACTCGCGCAAGGTCTCTCCGTGTGGCAGCCTAAACGAGTAGTGTGGAATGTTGGCAACAATCGCAGCACCGGCGGCCTGAGCGGACCGACGGTCACGATGGATATCGGTGGGAAAGATCCGGTCACCAACGAAGCTTTCGGCACCATCGCCAACCGCAGTCGTGGCATGCACAAAACCCAGGGGCTCGGCGGACTTTCCACCCAGACCGGCGACGGACCGAACGTGCAAACGTTCATGCTGCTCGCCGGCGAACCTGCCACCAAGGACATCATGGATGGCGTGGACACGTCGTGGAATCGCGAGCCGGGCGGCGCGGAAATCATCCGGCTCATCGGAAAAGCCAAAAGCAAATTCCGCGCGGACGACCCGAGCGGCATGGTGCCCGCGTTGCTCGACGTTCGCACCCAGCTCACGGCGCTTCCTTCCGATCCGCTGATTGTCGCGAAACGAAAACAACTCGACCGCCTGCTCCAGGTCTGCCTCGGGTTGCACGTCGAATCCACCGTGGATCACGCCGAGATCGTTCCGGGCGAGGCGTTCAAATTGCACTACGCGGTCACGCTGGACGCCAGCAACGTGGCCGTGCGTCGGATCGCCGTGCGGTGCGCCGCGCTCTCCAAATTGGACTTGGGCGAACCGGCCGTGATGGATCTGGTCGGCGGCACCGCGGTCACCGGAGATTTCACCGCGACGTTGCGCGCCGACGCACCGCTCACCCAGCCGTACTGGTTGCGCGAGGACTGGAACGCGGGCGTCTTTCGCGTCGACAATCCCGAGCTGATCGGACGCCCGGAAAGCCCGGCGTCGGTGACGCTCGAACATGTCTTTGAAATCAACAAGCAGGAGATGGTGATAACCGATGAGCCAGTCCAAGTGATCCAGGACGCCCAAGGCGAACACGATCGCCGGATCGACGTGATCTCCCCGGTTTCCCTTCGCTTCGACTCGGAGGTCTCGGTGTTCAAGCCCGGCGAGAAGCGGCAAATGGTCGTCGAACTTAACGCCGCTCGCGCCGACCTGCACGGAACCGTGCACTTGGAAATTCCAGCAGAGTGGAAAGTGGAACCAGCGAGCAGAAAATTTCATCTGGGCGCCGTGGGCGAAAAGGCCAGCTACGGCTTCATGGTCACCGCGCCCGCCCAGCCGGCCTCGGTCCGTTTCACGGCCGTGGCGGAGATCGGCGGAAAAACCTACGCCAACAGCCGCCAGGAGATCCACTACGCCCACATTCCGATTCAGCTCCTGCAGCCACCCGCGCGCACCCATGCCGTTAGTTTCGAGCTGGCCACGCGTGGACACCGGATCGGTTACCTCGCCGGTGCGGGCGATTCGGTCGCCAGCTGCCTTGAGCAAATGGGTTACTCCGTGAAAAACATGACGGCCGACGATCTCACGCCCGAGCGCCTGCCCATTTTCGACACCGTGGTGATTGGCGTCCGCGCCTTCAACGAACGGCCCGACCTCGCGTCCCATTTTTCTGACCTGCTCACGTACGTCGAGAACGGTGGCACCGTGGTCGCGCAGTACAACCGGCCGAACAACCTGAAGACGACCACGCTCGCGCCCTACCCGCTTTCGATCCAAGGGCCCGCGCCGCAACTGCGCGTCACCGATGAGAAATCCCCCGTGACTTTTCTCGCCCCCAACAATCCGGCCCTCAATACGCCGAACAAAATCACCGCGGCGGATTTCGAAAACTGGGTGCAGGAGCGCGGCGCGTATTTTCCGAGCTCGTGGGACGGGGCGCATTTCGAATCGTTGCTCGCGTTCAACGATCCCGGCGAAGCTCCGCTCAAGAGCGGCATTCTCGTCGCGAGGTACGGCAAGGGTTACTACGCGTACACCAGCCTCGCCTTTTTCCGGCAGTTGCCCGCTGGCGTCCCGGGTGCGTATCGCCTGTTTGCTAATCTAGTTTCACTTGGAAAATAAATGAGGCGTGACGCGAATGACCCGGCCGCGGCCGGACGCCCGGAACCATCGGAGCGCGAAACGGGGCTTCCGGGCCTGCGTACATGGAAGGCGGTTTACGTGGCCGTGCTGGGCGTTTTTGTCCTCTGGATCGGTTTGCTCACGTGGTTAACGAACCACTACACGCCGTGAACGCGCTGGATTATCTGGTGCTCCTCGGCGTTCTTTTGGGCATCGCCGCTTATGGCGTCTGGTGCACGCGCGGGCATCGCGATCTGCGGTCGTACGTCCACGGCGCGAAGAATACCCACTGGCTGACGATCGGCCTTTCGGTCATGGCGACCCAAGCCAGCGCCGTCACGTTTCTCTCCACTCCCGGCCAAGGCTACGCAAGCGGACTCGGCTTTGTGCAAAATTATTTCGGCGCCCCGCTCGCCCTGATCGTGATCGCCATCGTTTTTCTGCCGATCTACCGCCGGCTGAATGTTTACACCGCCTACGAATACCTCGGCAAACGCTTCGACTCGAAAACCCGCCTGCTCGGCGCCGGCCTCTTCCTCATTCAACGCGGCCTCGGCGCCGGCATCACCATCTACGCGCCGGCAATCGTGCTCTCCACCGTCATGGGCTGGCGTCTCGACGCGACGATCATTTGCAGCGGCCTGCTGGTGATTGGCTACACCGTTTCCGGCGGCAGCGCGGCCGTGAACCTCACGCAAAAATACCAGATCGGGGTGATCTTCGTCGGCATGATCGCCGCGTTTTTCGTTTTGCTCACCAAGCTGCCGCCCGATCTCCGTTTCAACGACGCCCTCACGCTCGCCGGCGGATTCCATAAATTGGAAGCGGTGGATTTCTCGCTCGATCTCCATCGGCGCTACACGGTGTGGACCGGCTTGCTCGGCGGCATGTTTCTCGCGCTCTCTTATTTCGGCACCGATCAGTCGCAAGTCCAACGCTACCTCGCCGGCGCGTCGCTGCGCGAAAGCCGCCTCGGCTTGATGTTCAACGCGCTGTTCAAAATCCCCATGCAGTTTTTTATCCTGCTGCTGGGCGTGCTGGTATTCGTCCTCTATCAGTTCGATCGGCCGCCGGTGTTCTTCAATCAGACCGCGTGGCACCAGCAAGTGGAGCAGGATGCCAGCGGAAAACTCCGCACCCTTGAAAACGATTTCAATCGCGCCCATGATGACAAGGAACGGGATCTGAAATCCTGGATCGCCGCTCGCCATGCCGGCAACGTCGCCGCTGCGGAAACCGCCCATGACGCCGCCGTCGCAGCCAACACCCGCGCCGAAGCGGCTCGGACGGCAACGAAATCCTTCCTGAAAAACGCGGACCCGCACATCGGGGCCAACGATTCGGACTACGTTTTCATCACCTTCATTCTCGGCTACCTGCCCCATGGACTGATCGGGCTGCTGGTCGCGGCATTTTTCGCGGCCACGTTTTCATCAAAGGCGGGCGAACTCAACGCCCTTGGATCCACCACGACCGTGGACATCTACCGCCATATCATCAAACGCGATGCCGGTGACGCGCACTACGTCGTCGCGTCTAAATGTTTCACAGCGATGTGGGGATTTGCCGCCGTCGCGTTCGCGCTGTTCGCAAACCTCGTGGAGAATCTCATCCAAGCCACCAACATCATCGGTTCCATTTTCTACGGCGTGGTGCTCGGTCTATTTCTCATCGCCTTTTTCCTGAAACGGATCGGAGGCACCGCGGCATTCTGGGCCGCAGTGGCCGCCCAAGCGCTCGTTTTTGCGCTCTACGCGACGACCAATATCTCCTATCTCTGGTATAATGTAATCGGTCCCGCAGCGTGCATCTTGTTTGGCATCATCCTGCAACTTTTCCTACCCCGCCACACGACCCTCGTCGAAATCCCCAACGCCCACTAATGTCCTCGCCCGTCATTTGTTTTGGCCAGCAACCCTGCGGTTTTTTCCCGCGGCGGTTTCTCTACGCCAAAATCGCCACGGCGCGACACCTGCAAAAAGAACTCGGCGGTGAAATCGTTTTTTTCCTGCACGACAGTGATCATGATTGCCGGGAAACCCAGACGATCCTCCAGCATCGGAAAACCGGCGCACCCACCACCTTCAACTTCACGTTCGTCAACAAACTGCAGCGGAAATTTTCCCCGCTTTTCCTGAAGCGCATCCCGCCGGAATGGCAGGCCAACACCGCGCGCCAATTGCCGGTCTACGTCGATCCGTCATGGGTTGCTGCATTCAAAAAAGTCACGGCACCAAACGCGGCCGACTTCTGCGTCGCGATGTACCGGGCCATGGGCTTGCTCGAAGGCATGCGCATCGTTCGCTCCAGTGATCCGCTTGTGCGCGAATCCGCCTGCGAGATTTCCGACTATTTTGTCGATGTTGCGTATCAGGAGGAAATCGTCCGCGCCCGGGTTATCGACGGTGCGTTGAAATTACACGAAGGAGGCGATTCGTATGTGACGCTTCCGCCCACCGACTTCACGAAGCGACAAATCACTCCCTCGCGCGATAGCCGGTTGCGCTGGATGCAATCTGTGATTCACTGCACGCATTACATCGCCGGCGCCGGCGAGCAGGCCTATCTGAACCGATCCGAAGCGCCGGAAATCACGTTCGTCAACCGCGACCCCATCGACCGTTCCGATGATGCTTACACGGAAATCCCCTAATCCATGAACCCCTACCAGCCTCCCCTGCTCGCGTTTGGCGCGCATCCCGACGACATCGAGTTTGGCTGCGGTGGAATCATCGCCCGCGAAACCCTGGCCGGTCGTCCGGTTCACCTGGTCATCTGCTCGCGAGGCGAAGCGGGCACCAACGGCACGCCCGCCGAACGCACGGCCGAAGCCGAAAAGGCGGCGGGGCTGCTCGGTGCCACGATTGAATTCATCGAGCTCGACGGCGACGCCCACTTGGAAGTCAGTTCCGCCCATGCCATCGCGCTGGCGGGAATCATCCGCCGAATCAAACCCGCCATCGTCCTCGCGCCGACACTCGAACAGAATCAACATCCCGACCACTGGCGCCTCGCCCAACTCGCGCGCGATGCCACGCGTCTCGCGCGTTATGGCGGCGTCGCCGAACTCAAAGACCAGCCCGTTCACGCCATTGGCCAGTTATTTTTTTACGCAATCACCTCGAACGCCGAACCCGCGGACCGGCCACCGGTGCTGATCGACGTCTCCTCGCCGGAAGTAGTCGCCGCCTGGACTGCGGCGATGCAGGCGCACGCCTCGCAATTGAAGACCCGCGACTACGTGGAATTGCAACTGGCCCGCGCCCGCGTCAACGGCAGTCGCTGCGGATCGTCGGCGGCGATGGCGCTGTATCCGAACGACCCGCTCGTATTTGATTCGCTCGCCGCGCTCGCGCGTGGGGCACGGAGATACTGAAGATCCTCCCGCATACGGTCGATCACGCCAAACCATGCCGGACCCGCTTCCACTCAAGATCGGCATCACCTGTTATCCGTCGGTGGGCGGCAGTGGAATTCTCGCGTCGGAGCTCGGCGACGAACTCGCCCGGCGCGGCCACGAGGTTCACTTTATCAGTTACGAACAACCGTTCCGCATGCCGGTGGGCCCGCGCGTCTTCTTTCATCCCGTTCAGGTCAATAGCTACGATCTTTTTAAATATCCCGACTACACGCTGCCGCTGTCGGTGAAAATGGCGGAGGTCAGCCGCGAGCACGAACTGGACGTGTTGCACGTGCACTACGCCGTGCCGCATGCCACCGCCGCTTTTCTTGCGTGCTCGATGCTTCCGGTCGGCCGCCGGCCAAAAGTGATCACGACGTTGCACGGCACGGACACGACTTTGTTGGGCCGCGATCCGGGATACGGGCCTGCCATCCGCCACGCGCTGGAACATTCCGACGGCATCACCACGGTCTCGGATTTCATGCGTCGCGAAACGATGCGACTCCTTGATGTTAAACGGCCCGTTGAAGTCATTCATAATTTCTTTGAACCGCGTCCTTCGTCCCGGTCACGCGACGAAGTGCGACACGAACTCGGAATTCCCCAGGGCGCGGCGATGATCCTGCATCTTTCCAATCTCCGGCAGCTCAAGCGCATCGATCTCCTGCTCGAAACGGTCGCGAGTATTCGGCCCGCCGATAGTTTCCGCTTGGTGATTCTCGCGGGCGATAGTTTCGCCCGCTTTGCGCCTGACGTGAAGCGCCTTGGATTGACGGATCGCGTGATTGTCCGAGAAAAGGTCAGTGAAACAGAAGACTATCTCCAAGCGGCGGATCTCGGACTGTTCACCTCAGAAACCGAAAGCTTTTGCCTCAGTATTTTGGAGCTGATGAACTTCGCGTGTCCGAGCGTCGCATTCGCCGTCGGTGGCATCCCCGAAGTGGTCACTTCAGGCGAACACGGGCTTTTGGTTCCGTTCGGTGACACCGCGACGCTCGCGCGGAGCGTCGAAACGTTGATCGCTGATTCCGCTCGTCGCGCCACCTTGGGACGTGCGGCGCAAATTCGCGCGCGCACGCATTTCTCGGCCGCCGCCATCGTGCCGCGTTACGAGGCGTTCTATCGTCGCGTCTTTCTGAGTGGGGTAATGCAAGCCGACGGCTCGGCTATTTAACCAGGCGTCGCCATGGAACCCACCGATCCTCCCCGCAAATATTACGGCTTAAAAGCGCGCGAGTTCGAACACTCAACGCGGAAGGCGCACAGTTGCAGCGCTGGTTCGACGCGGTCAGCAAGAATGCGCTCTACCATCAACTCGGAATTGTTAACCGCTAACCTCAGACCTCCTGATCCCGAGGAATTAGGGTGAGCTCAACTCCGCCGCGAATCGGGATAAAACACAATTAACGCGGAGGACGCGGAGCGCGCGGAGCTTGACGTGTTTTCACTCCGCGCGCTCCGCATTAAATTGGCTGAAGATCCGCGGTCTTTTAGGATTCACCGCGCCTGCCTCTGCGGAGGTGGAACCCGACCTCCGGGCGGGTTTTGCCGCGCGAACCGGTAAAAAGCGCGCCCGGAGGTCGCGCTCCACCTCCGATACAGCTCATCCGATTTGCGCTGTGACAGGCTCATCTCGTTTCCTCCTTTCTCCTCTCTCCGCGGGCTGCGTTCAGGATGTCTGAACCTGAATGTTTCATGGAGCCACGGCGACCTCGCTGTGGTTCGTTTCGTCAACCGCAGCGGGGTCGCTGCGGCTCCATGAAACAGAGTGTGGAATCCAGCGTATTGGAGCACTTCGCGTCCTCCGCGAGCTCCGCGTCTAAATTCCGCCGGTCCGTTGCCTGCCCTTTGGGCGCTTTGCTTCCTTGGTGTGAATTTCGTTTATGCGGCGTGAGCGGGGCACCGCCCACATTGTTGCGCGACGAGCGCGCAACCTACGATCATTCCTCGTGGATCGATTATCCGTGGTTTCAGCCGCAGAATTCAGCTTCAGTTCGGATAAACTCCGGTGCGGCGTTCCACCGCCCAGCCGTAGAGTTCGACATATTTTTTTGCGCTTTCCCGCCACGAGAGATCCATCGCCATCGCGCGCCGTTGCAGCGCTGCCAGCTCCTGCGGACGATCATAATACGTGGCGCAAGCCCAACCGATGCTGTTGGTGAGCGCGGAAACCGTCGGGTCATTGAACACAAACCCGGTTCCGCAGTCTTTGCCTTCCTCGTAATTTTGCACGGTGTCGAGCAAGCCACCCGTCGCACGCACGACGGGCAATGTGCCGTAGCGCATCGCGTACATCTGCGTCAGACCGCACGGCTCCGTCCGGCTGGGCATGATGAAGAAATCACTTCCGCCCTGAATCAGTCGCGCCAGTTTTCCGTCGAAACCGATATGCGCACCGAAGCTTCCGTGATAAGCCTGCGCGGCCCAGTTGAACGTATTCTCCATCCGGGAATCGCCGTTACCAAGCAGCACGATCTGCACCTTCATGCGCTCCAAAATTCCTGCCAGCGCCTCCGCGAGGAGATCGAGACCCTTTTGCTCCGCCAGTCGCGACACCACGCCAAAAAGTGGAATCGACGGGTTCACCTCCAACCCGAAATGCTGCTGCAGCTTGGCCTTGCACACCGCCTTCCCGGCGAGATCTGACGCGGAATAATTCGCCGGCAACGCCCGGTCGCGGGCCGGATCCCAGGACTCGTTGTCAATGCCGTTGACGATCCCAACGAGGTCGCCGGATCGAAAGCGCAGGACATCATCCAAACCGAAACCGCCATGGGACGTTTGGATTTCCTTCGCATAGGTCGGGCTTACCGTCGTGAGCTTCGTCGAGTGATACAGTCCCGCCTTCATCAGGTTGACCATTTCACCGATGAGTAATCCGTCGCGTTGGAAATCAGTCCACGGAAGCCGGGCGTAGTTAATGACGCGCGAGGGCGAGTAGCCCTGATGTTCCAGGTTATGAATCGTGAAAACCGTTGCCGCGCGTCCGAGCGGGGTATCGTGCAGCGTGCTGTTCAACATCATCGGCACAAGACCGGTGGTCCAATCGTGGCAATGCACCACGTCGGGAAACCAACCGAGCTGCTGGCAGAGGGTCAGAGCGCCGCGCGAGAAAAAGGCAAAGCGCAGGTCGTTGTCTTCGCACGCGCCCCACGGACTGGTGTAAACCTCGGGGCGCGAGAAAAAATCATTATTCTCGAGAAAGTACGCCGGCACCGTCGTGCCCGGAAGTGTCGTCATCCACGTGCGCGCCCAACGCGTGGTGGAGCCCACATCCACCCCGAGCGGCTCGTCGCGCGCGGTCCACTCCGCGAGACCCTTGATCGATCCATAGGCCGGACAAACTACGCGGACGTCATGACCGAGTTTCGCCAGTTCCTTCGGCAACGCTCCGACCATGTCGGCGAGCCCGCCCACCTTGACGAACGGCTCCACTTCGGGACTGATGAAAAGAATTTTCAGCGCGCGCACAGCCAGATCAAACCGCACGCCCGCGAGTATGCCGAGTCAAAATTCCAGCGAAATTGCGACAAGCATGTCAAAATAACCAACTGTTTCATTGATCGAGGCCCATCATCGGTCGCCCCGGGGAAACCGCAGCGGGACCGCCGGAAATTTCCGCGGTCCCCGCTTCCGACAGCGTAACTTCACTTCTTTGCGACCGGATAGCTGCCGAGCCATTTCACGAGCGGACATTTGCGGCTGAGCTCCTTGAGCGCGGCCTGCATTGCCGGGTCTTCGTAATGGCCGGTCACGTCGAGGAAGAAAATGTAATCCCACGGTTTCAATTTGCTCGGGCGTGATTCGATCCGCGTGAGGTTCAGCTTGCGGCGATTGAACGGCGCGAGCGCGTGGAGCAACGCACCGGGTTCGTGGTGCAACGAAACGAGGAGACTTGTCTTGTCCTGACCGCTGCCGGCGGAGCCCGAGGCTTCGCGACCGAGGAACACAAAGCGCGACGTATTGTTTTTTAGATCCTGAATGTGCGTTGCGACCACCGGGACGCCGTAACGTTCGCCCGCGAGCCGCGGCGCAATTGCCGCCGCGCCTTTTTCCTTCGCGGCAATCTGCACGCCGAGCGCCGTGCTGTCGACGTCGACCAGCTGGGCGTGGGGCAAATGGCGCTGGAGCCAGCGCCGACACTGCGCGAGCGCCTGATCCTTGGAGTAAACCTTTTTTATCTTCTCGAGCGGCTCGTTCGAGAGCAACGTGTGGTCGATGTCCTGATGGATCTCCGCCACGATCTTCAGCGGCGTCTCGACAAACAGGTCGAGCGAATCGCGCACGGAGCCCTCCGTGGAATTCTCCACTGGCACAACCCCAAAATCCGCTTCGCCTTTTTCCACCGCGGTGAAAATGTCTGCAATCGTCGGCATCGGGCGGTAATCCACACTGGAACCGAATTTGCGCAGGGCCGCCTGGTGCGTGTTGGTGGCTTCCGGCCCGAGATAGGCAATGCAGAGCGGTTTCTCGAGCGCGATGGCGGCCGACATGATTTCGCGGTAGATGGCCTGAAGCGCAGCGGATTTAAGCGGGCCCTTGTTCGCCGCCTGCACCCGGCGGAGAACGTCGGCTTCGCGCTCGGCCACATAGATTCGTCCCTTCGTGCCGCGTTTCAATTCGCCGATCTCTTGCGCACATTTGAGGCGGGCGTTGAGCAATTTAACGACCTTCTGGTCGAGCGAATCGATCTGGTGGCGGATCTTGGCAAGTTTTTGTTTCATGGGTCCGTAACGACGAGGGGAGATGAGCGGCGGAGAGCATGAACCGCCTTGGCCTTGATAATCAACCTCGCAAGCGCCTGCGGCGTGATCGCCTGTTTGGGGTCGTCGCCGAGTCCGTGACTCGGGCTGACGTGCGCCTCAATGCAAAGGCCGTCGGCCCCGTAAGCCACGGCGGCGAGCGCACAGGCCGGGACGTACGCGGCCTTGCCCACCGAGTGGGACGGATCGACGACGACCGGCGCCCACGTGCGCTCTTTCAGCAGCGGCGTGATGGATTCATCGGGATGATTGCGATAGCCATCGAGGCCGGGTTGCGTGCCGCGCGGACAAAGAATGACGTTCGGATTGCCAAAGTTCACGATGTATTCGGCGGCCGAGATGAATTCGTTGAGCGTGCCGAGATGCATGCCGCGCTTGAGCAACACGGCGACGGGCTTGTTCGCGATAGCTTTGCCGATTTGGCGGAGCAGCGAATAATTCAAGGCGTTACGCGCGCCGACTTGGAGGATCTGCACGCCCGCATCGAGCGCGAGGCGCAGTTGTTCCTCGTCCATCACCTCGGTGTCGACCGGCAAACCGGTGCGGCGCGACCCTTCCATGAGAATGTCCAGCGACCGGTTGTCGCCCTGAAAGGCGTAGGGATTCGTGCGCGGCTTCCACACTCCGCCACGCAAAGCCTGCGCTCCAGCCTCCTTGACCGCCTGTGCCGTCTCGTAGAAATAATTCGGGTTCTTCGGATCGATGGTGCAGAGGCCGGCCATGACCAGGAGTTCTTCACCGAGCGTCACTTTGCCCACCTTCACGCCGTGCGTCGCGAGGTCGGATTTGATATCCATCAATTTGTGGGGCGACTGGATCGTGTCGACCCGATCAACGCAGGACAGACCTTCAAGGCGGTTAATCATAAGTTCGTCGCGCTCATCACCCATGATCGCGTAGACCGTGCGAACCGCGCCGACGATCGGTTGAATCCGGCAGCCAAATTCGGCCACGATCGCGGTGATGGCAGTGACTTCTTCGGGAGCGAGACGGTGGTTTTTCGGAATGATCATGGTGAGTGCGGAGGTGGAGTGAAGGAGACGGAAAATAAAAAAGCCGCCCGGGGATGGGCGGCTCCTTTGCAAAGTGACTCTAATGCGGGATCAGAGTTTGCGATGGAATATGCCGCCTCCGGTTTGCGGGGTAAAGTAACCCGCAAAGCCAGAATAAAAACAGGCGGCAAAACAATTCATTGGCTTCTTAGTTATGAAGCTTTCGCCGTCTGTCAACGCCGGGCTTCGGACTTGTTGACGGCTCGACATAAAAGGGTCCCACGCTTACTAATCGCGCTCCATGCCTGCCGGGTTTTCGGCGTCTTCCTTTCCCCATGAAACTCATTGATATCAGTCGTCCCATTTACACCGGTTTGGCCGTCTGGCCGGGAGACAGTCCGGTGGATTTTTCGTTTTCCGCGCGTAAAGCCGCTGGGACCGACGCCAACGTCGGCCGCCTGAGCATGAGCGTTCACGCCGGCACGCACGCGGACGCGGCTTATCATTACAACGAATTGGGCCTGCCCATCGATGAGATGCCGTTGGATCTTTTCGTCGGCGCGGCGCGCGTGGTGGATATCCGCGGACAATCGCTCATCACGCCGGCATTGCTGGACCAATTCGATTTCAAGGGCACGCCGCGCGTCCTTTTTCGCAGCGATACGTGGAGCGACACGACGGTTTTCCCGACCCACTGGCCGGTGTTCGATCCGGCCACTCCGGCGTGGCTGGCCGCGCGGGGCGTGCGGCTCGTTGGTCTGGACGTGCCGTCGGTGGACACGCTCACCAGTTCGGGCATGCCGATGCATCATGTGATCGATCGCGCCGGTCTCTTTATCCTGGAGAATCTCGATCTGCGCAACGTGGCGGCGGGGATCTACGATCTCTTTGCCCTTCCGCTGCGGATCAAAGGCGGCGACGGCTCTCCCATTCGTGCGGTGTTGCAGACCCGCGATTGACGCGCCGCAGCTGGATCGCCTTGATCCCGTTTCCGCTCCATGAAACCGCTCTATGATTTCAGCCCGCTATCCGTTGACCGCACGATGGCGCCACGCGATGGGATGGTCGCGCCGGATATGCCCGAGCAATATTTCGATCTCGGCCGGCGCGCGCTCGAATTGATCAAGTTTTCCAGCGAGCTCTGCGACAAGCCGCACTACCCCGACATTCTCGATCTGCCGTGCGGCCACGGCCGCGTGCTCCGGTGGTTACGCGCTCATTACGGGTACGCCAAAATCACCGCCTGCGATCTCGATCGCGATGGCGTGGACTTTTGCGCCAAACAATTCGGCGCTCTACCGGTTTACTCCGAGGCAGACCTAAAGCAGCTTCCCTTTACCGCACAATTCGACCTCATCTGGGTGGGGTCGCTCGTCACGCACCTGAGTCAGGATCGCTGGCTTACAACCTTGGATTGCCTCGTGAAATGGACGCGTGAATGCGGCGTTATCATCTTCACCACGCAAGGCCGTTGCTATACCAGCCTGCTGGCGCGCGGCCGCCGGAATGTCACTGAGAACATCGACAAGGCCGCGCTGCTCGATGAGTTCTCCCGCACGGGTTTCGCCTATCAAAAATATTTCGAGAAGGAACATGGCGACTATGGCGTCGCCGTGACCTCGCCCGAATGGCTGATGCGCACGCTGCAACGCTACCCGGATATCATCATGCGCTCCTATTTGGAGGAAGCGTGGGGCATGCAGGATGTGGTTATTCTCTATAAAAAAGGCGGCCACTACGAACCCGTGCTAGGCGTGCCGGAGATGAACACGGGCAAACCAAACCAGACGCCGCCCGCACCCGGCCTCCTCAGCCGCTTGTTCAAACGGTAAGCGCGCCATCACAGAGGAGAGGTTCACCACTAATCCACACTAATGAATCACTAATGTTTTCAGAAATTAGTGAACATTAGTGGCCATTAGTGGTTCAAAAAATCAGCCTCCCGAGTCGTCTTACTGTCCGAGCGTTGAGCCATTGCCGCGCCGAGGTCGCGGACCACTGTATTTTTACCCCATGAAAAATTCGCGCGTGTTATGGTCGTCGTTGCTTTGCTCCATTGCGTTTGCCGCCGGCGCCGGTGCGGTGCACGCCGCAGAATCTTCCGATCTCGCGTGGCCCGCGATCACCCGCGAAAACAAACCTTGGACGCGCTGGTGGTGGCTCGGCAGCGCCGTGGACAAACCCAACCTCACACGCGAACTCCAAGCATTGTCCGCCGCCGGATTTGGCGGAGTAGAAATCACCCCGATCTACGGTGCCAAGGGCTACGAGGACCGCTTCATCAAGTTTCTCTCACCCAAATATCTCGAAATGCTCGGTTTCGTCGGCACGGAAGCCAAACGCCTTAACCTCGGCGTGGATATGGCCACCGGCACCGGCTGGCCATTCGGTGGGCCCGAGGTCGGGCCACAAGACGTCGAACTGAAACTGGCCTTCAGCGCCGACGGAAAAATCGCGCCCGTCCCGACCGGGTTTAAGGTCAAACGCTCGGCCCCCGGCGGCGAAGGGTTTGTCATCAATCCCTTTTCGTCCGCCGCGATGACGCGTTATGTTGCTCCATTCACGAAGGCGCTCGATACGTTGCCGAAAGGCACGATTCACAGCCAGTTTCACGACTCCTTCGAGTATCAGGCCAACTGGGCCAACGAAGTCCCCGGGAAATTTCTCGCGCTCCACGGCTATGACATCCGCGACCACGCCGCTGAATTGGCCGGTCACGGCGATCCCGACACGGTCGCCCGCGTTAAGGCCGATTACCGCACCACGCTCGGCGCGCTTCATCTCGATTATATCAATACGTGGGTGAATTGGGCGCACAGCCTCGGTGAAACCGCCCGCAATCAGGCGCACGGTGCACCGGGCAATCTTTTGGATCTCTATGCCGCCGCCGACATTCCCGAGACAGAAATTTTTGGCTCGATCCCGTTTCCCATTCCCGGGTTTCGACGCGATCCCGCGGAGATCGGACCTCCCGGGCACCCGCCGATCATTCACCACTTCGCGTCCTCCGCGGCGCACGTGATGGGCAAACCGCTCGCGTCCTCGGAAACCTTTACGTGGTTGCGCGAACATTTTCATGGCGCTCCCTCCGAAATGAAACCCGAGCTCGACACGCTGCTGCTCGCGGGGATCAATCACGTTTATTATCACGGCGACGCCTATTCGCCCGCCGATGCGCCGTGGCCGGGCTGGTTGTTTTACGCCTCGTCCCAAATCAATACCCGCAATCCGCTCTGGCGCGACATCGGTGACGGCCTCAATACCTACGTCGCCCGCGCGCAGTCCCTCCTTCAAGCCGGCTCACCAGATAACGACCTGCTCGTCTATTGGCCCGTCGACGATCTCTGGCACAATCCGGACGGTGAACAAATCCAACTCACCGTCCACGCGCGCTGGCTCGAAGCGTCCGCTTGCGGTCAACTCATGACCGACCTCGGAGCGAAAGGTTACTCCTACGACCTGATTTCCGACGCGCAATTATTGCTCACGCACACCGACAAAGACGGCGGACTGAAAACCCCCGGCCACGACTACCGGGCGATCCTCGTACCGAAAACCCAGCACATGGAAGTCGCGACGTTGAAGCGCCTCCTCGCGCTCGCGCAAGATGGCGCGACTGTCCTCTTCATCGACGCGCTGCCCGCTGATGTTCCGGGACTCGGCCAACTCGCCGAACGACGAGCCGAATTCAAAACCGAACTTGCACGAGTCCATTTCACTTCCGACGAAAAAGGAAACGGCGAGGCTACGATCGGAAAAGGACACGTGCTCGTCGCGCCGTTGCCCACGCTATTGAAATCCAGTGGTGCAGTGCGCGAGCCGATGGCCGACCTCGGCCTGCAATGCATCCGACGGCAGCTGGCAGACGGTTACGCCTATTTCATTGTCAATCTCACTGGCCGGCCCGTCGACGGCTGGGTGCCGTTGGGCCGCGCGGCCCAAGGCGCCGTGCAGCTGAACCCACGCCGGGGCGGCGCGGGTATCGCCGCCCTTCGCCAGCATGAGGGCGCGACCGAAGTATATCTCCAGCAATCACCCGGCGAATCGTTCTTCATTAAAACTCTGACCACTCGTGCCGCCAACGGTACGCCGTCGCGCCCGATGCATGCAGCGGCCGCATCGACGCCCGTATTACTCGAAGGTGACTGGCACGTCACCGCATTGCGCGGCGGACCGGAATTGCCGGCGCCCTTCGTCCAGCACGGATTTGGATCGTGGACGGCACAAGGCGGCGAATGGGAACGTTTCGGCGGGACGGCGCGTTATGAAACCGAGTTCAACCTGCCCGCTGACGTAAAGGCCGACAACTGGCTGCTCGATCTCGGTGACGTGCGGGAGACTGCGCGCGTTTTCGTGAATGGAACCGAAACCGATCTCGTCTGGTCGCTGCCCGCGCGCACCAAAATCGGCCATCTCCTGAAACCCGGCAAAAACACGCTGACGCTGGAGGTCACCAATCTCGCCGCCAACCGCATCCGCGACCTCGACCGGCGCAAAGTGGAATGGAAGAAATTCCATGAAATTAATTTCGTGAATATTTTCTACAAACCCTTCGATGCCTCAAACTGGCCGCTACAATCGTCGGGCCTACTCGGACCGGTGCAGTTGATCCCGCTACAGGTGTTTACTCCTTATTCTAATTAGCTTTCAAGATGAGCGTTAAAATAGTA